>DASYVY010000305.1:0-8528 GCA_035936535.1 Thermomicrobiales bacterium
GTCCTCAGTCGCGTACAGCAGGCGATCGCTCCCGGGAATCACCGCCAGCTGGCGGATCCTTTGCGCCGTGCCGCCAACATGCGACCACGGTCCGGACAGGCGCGCGGCGGCGTAGAGCCCGTCCGCGGAGCCCACCGCCAACGCCAGGTCATCATCGTCGAGAAATGCCGCCGCATACAGGCCAAACGACTCCGGCTTGACGTCCACCGGCAGCCCGGCCTGATTGGGGTCCTGCTCGAGAACGACATCCTCCAATCCGTTGGCCGAACGGTTCCAAGACTTCCCGGCGTCCTCGGACACCCAGACACCGTCAACGGCGGCAAGCACATGGGTGTCGCCCCGGGCCGCGATGCCGGCCATCGCCCAGTATTCCCGGAGCGGCTCCGACAGTACTGGGGAAGCGGGATCTGACAGGTCCAGGCGATAGAGACGTGACGTTCCACCCTCGCTCGTCATTCCGAACAGTACCGCCGGGGAATCTCCCCCTTCGTCCGTGACGATGGGTGCGAAGGCCGTGATCTCGTATCCCGATTCGATCGCGGCAAGATCCGCCCAGGTCCGGCCCGTGTCCATCGAAAGCATCATCCCGGAACATGTGGCTCCAAGCGCGACGCCGGTTTCGCTCCAGACGATGAGTGGCCGCAATCCTTCGACGCCCTCGATCACCTGCCAGGACTTCCCGCCGTCCTCCGAGCGCTCCAGGGGCGTGGCGGCGCCGCCCCGAAGGCAAGGTGGGTGATCACCGCTTAGCAGGAGGTCGGTGTCGGCGGCGGCAAAGACGACGCTGCCCGATCCGGGCGCGTCTCCAGTCCTCTTCCAGTCGGTACCGGATTGGCGGATATACACGCCCTGACCGAGTACCACCTGCGAGGCCGCGACAGGCGACGAGTGAGCAATTCGGGTCACCATGTCGCCGTCGATCGCGAGTCCTTCCGTGCGCGCGATCCACCGTTCGAAACCGTCGCTTGGCGTCAGGCGCTCTGTGGCAAGCGACGTGATCAGCACAATCATTGCAACCGTCCGCAAGAGCAGGTTCATCGGCTAGCCTTTCGTGGTGAGTCGCTCGTGTCGGGTGTTGGTACCCAGGCCGGGGTGCCCTGGCTCTACGCTGGGCGTCAGGAACCAAGCATACCGCCACAAGCCCTCGCTTCCCCGCTCCCGCCGGTGCGATCTGGGAGAGCGGCGGGGCACCATTGGTGCGAATGCCAGCATTGAACCGCTTTTGGCTGAGCGGTTTGTCGGCACCCGGCAGTTGCATCGTCCCCCAAGAGGCACTACCGTCGTTCGCTCCACTGCCAAACCCATCGCAACCGCCTCCACTCGCGTGATCGATCGTCACCTCGGGTGTTTTTGGCTAGCCTCGACAGGGGGGCGCGCCGACGCCGTGGCGCTCGCGGTCCTTGTTGTGACCATCCTGTTTGGCGCGCGGGACTTGCTGATGGATCCCGTCCGGGCCGGGCTGGACACCCTCAGCTTTTTCTGGCCAGTGTATGCGTTTCTCGGTGACCAGCTGAAAAGCGGCAATGTGCCGGGATGGAACCCGTATCAGTTCTCCGGAGTGCCGTTCGCCGCCGATGCCGAGTCCGGCTGGATGTACCTGCCGGCAATGGCGATCTTCACGCTGTTACCCCTCGGAGTGGCGATCAAGGTCTATGCAGTCGCGCATATCCTGATCGCCGGGCTAGGAACGTACCTTTACGGACGGGTGATCGGCTTGGTCCCGGCGGGAGCATTAGTGTCGGCCTGGGCGGTTTCCCAGGGCGGCCTGTTCAGCGATCGCTCGCGATGCTGCTATGCACACATCCAGGTTGCCGCCTGGATCCCGGTCGTTCTTCTCGGCGTGGAACTGGCGGTACGTACCCGTGAGCACCGACCGCGACTGCTCGCCTGGCTGCTCATCGGTTTCGCCCTCAGTCAAATATTGGCGGGCTGGATCGGGCAGGGCGCGATGTACGGCTTGATGCTTTTCGCCAGTTATGTCCTGTTCCGCACCATTGTCTATCCGGCCAACGCTCTCGGAGCAACCGGCGCCCGGCTCCAGCGGCTCGCGGCGCACGGGCTTTTCCCGCTCCTGTTCGGTCTTGGGTTGGCGGCTCCGGGTCTACTCCCCAGGATCGCCTACTACCGGGACTCCAATCTCGCCGGCGGCTACCAGGGATCCGAGGCTTGGGCGGCCGAGTTGGGCGGTTGGACGTTCGGCCGTCAGGTCGAACTTCTCGTTCATCCTTCAGGATGGTTCATCTGGCCAATCGTCTTCGCTCTGGGCTTCGTCGCAATAGCTCAAACGCAGAGCCGGCCGTATGTCCTGTTCTTCCTGGGTTTGAGCGTGGCCGGGTTCACACTTGGGCTGGAGCGTCCCACGATCCTTCACCAGGTAGCGTTCGCATTGCTGCCGGTGTTCGAGGACCTGCACACTCACTTCCCGGAGCGAATCGCGTTGGTTTTCCTGTTCGGACCGGCGATGCTCGCCGGCTTGGGCATGACCCAAGTGATTCGGACCCCAGCCACGCGCCCGCTGATCCTGGCGGCGATCATGGTCGCCCTCGCAGGGGCCGCGATGGGGGCGGCCGGTCTCGATCTGGAAGCGCTGACGTGGGGGGCGATCGTCGGGGCCATCGTCATGCTGGGTCTGTTGGCCCTGTCGGCCAGACGGAGTCGACCGGACATATACGGCGCGATTGCCGTCGCACTTATGGCGCTCGTGTTGATCGAACTTCAGGTCGCCTCCTGGACCAGCTTGCGCGACGGCTACTTCACCCGCGTGGAGACGGCATCCATTACTGAACGGAATGAGACTGCCGAGATCATCGTGGCTGGAGACCCGGTGGTTCCACCCCGCTTTTTCGGATACGACCCCGCCCTCAGTTTCGTGCAGCACGGCGAGACCACGTATTACCGGCACGCCTTCGCGGATCCGATAACCTTCGACTTGCTGGTCAATAACCGGGGGACGCTCTGGAACCTCGCGGACGTCCAGGGGTATAACCCGTTGCAGCTCAGGGGATATGTCGCGTTCATCGAGGCGCTCAACGGCGTCACTCAGGAGTATCACGGTAGCTATATCCTGCCCAGCGGGCTCGACTCGCCGCTGCTCCCCCTCCTCGCCCCCGAGTTCGTCGTGGTTCCGCTGGCCGTTCCGCCGGACCGGGGCGACCTCCAGGCGCTCGTCGAGCGCTACCCGACCGCCGCCACGACGTCATCCGTCCGCGTGCTGCGGGTCACCGACAGCTTCCCACGAGCCTGGATCGTTCACGAGGTCCAGCAGTTCGACGGTGACCTCGAAACGGCTTTGGCCGGTGGTGAGATCGACTTCCGGCGGACCGCACTTATCGAGGACGAGATCGCGCCCCTTGATGCACCTTCCGGGGCCGTCTCCGAGTCGGCGACGTTCACCGCGTACGAGCCGGATCGCCTGACGTTGGAAGTGACGTCGGACGGATCGGGTCTGCTCGTGCTGAGCGAGGTCTACGCGGACGGGTGGACCGCTACTGTCGATGGCGCGCATGCGGAGGTCGCTCCCGTCAACGGAGCGCTCCGGGGAGTGCCCATTCCGGACGGGACCCACACGGTCACCCTCGCGTTCGAGCCACCTGGCCTTGAAGCTGGCTACGCGCTGGGCATTATTACGGTCATCCTGGCATCCGGCGGAGTGTTCGGCGCGGCAGTGCTTGATCGAGGATCAGCAATCCGATTCACTGTCGGGCGCCAGCCGCGGGGAGGTCGCACACGTCCCGTTGCGCTGCCCGGACTTGTATCCCGGGACATGGAGGGAAGGTCGGGCGTCCGCGTCTTCACCGTTACGCGGACGCGTCCGTCCAGTGAAGACGAGCGGCGCGGTTGACAAGGAGGAGATCAGCGAGTGTGATAGCGAGCATCGCTTCGACGACCGGCACCGCTCGTGGAACGACCGACGGGTCGTGCCGCCCTGTAACCAGAACCTTGCGAGGCTGAAGGTCGGTGTCGACCGTATCCTGCTCCTGCTCGATTGATGACGTTGGCTTGACCGCGACCCGGACCACGATGGGTTCCCCCGATGTCAATCCGCCCAAAGTGCCTCCGGCGTTGTTCGACCGGGTGCGCACGCGACCGTCTTGGAGCACGAAGGCGTCATTTGATTCCGAGCCTCGCTTCGCGGCGATGTCGAACCCAAGCCCGATCTCCACGCCCTTGGTGGCGGGAATGCTGAGCATCGCCTGCCCAATCAGCGCGTCCACCTTGCCAAAGGTCGGTTCGCCGAGACCCACCGGAACATCATGAGCGCGTGCCTCGACAATCCCGCCAAGACTGTCGTGCGCTTCCTTCGCCGCTTCAATCGCGCCGATCATCCGCTCGGCGGCGACCGGATCTGGACAGCGGACGAGGTTCTGCTCGATCTGGTCGCGGTCGAACGTCTCCATCTCGATCGTTCCGATCGCCCGCGTGAACCCGAACACGTCCACGCCGAACTCTCGCAGGATCATCTTGGCGATGGCACCGGCAGCGACCCGGCCCCAGGTCTCCCGCGCGGAGGAGCGACCGCCCCCTCGGTGATCCCGATGCCCGTATTTCTTCCAGTACGTGTAGTCCGCGTGCCCGGGGCGAAAGACCTCCCGGAGGTTGTCATACTTCGACGAATCGACATCGGCGTTGTAGGTGATCAGCGATATCGGGGCACCGGTCGTCACGCCCTCGAACACGCCGGACAGGAGTTCCGCCCGATCCCGTTCATTCCGGGGCGACGTCACCTTCGATTGCCCGACGCGACGACGATCCAGCTCCCGTTGAATGTCCTCCACCCCGAGAGACAGTCCCGCCGGACATCCTTCGATCACGACGCCGAGCGCGGGGCCATGCGATTCACCCCAGGTGGTCAGCTTGAACAGTTGGCCAAATGTGCTACTCATCGACTCGACTTTCGGTGACCGGCCACTTCCGGATGTGACCGCAAGGCATTCCTACTCCGGATTCTCGTGGCGCCGTACATCGAACAGTATCGCGAAGATCGCGTAGTCATCGTCTGGAGTGCGACTGAATCCGGCATCGGCATAGAGCTTCCTTGAGCGCGCGTTCACGCCTTGCGTGCTCAGGGCCACGCGATAGGCGCCTCGCGCAACCATCCGCTGCACTGCCATCCCCAGCATCTGGCGACCGTAACCCTTGCCCTGGTGACGGGGCACGGTCGCGATCCGGTCGAGATGGCCCCATCGGTGATAATGCGTGAACCCGGCGTAACAGACCGCTTCGCTGCCAGAGTATCCGATCCAGACTTCAACTCCAGGGAAGCGCAGGTATGACTCGAACTCCGAGGGACTGTTCCGCCAGAGCCACGGGAATGCCTCATGATCCAGGTTGAGGAGAATGGCCCGGGCCGGGCCGTCGCCGGGATCGACCTGGCGGAAATCCAGGCCCTCGTGATGCCCGGCGGTTGCAAGCTGTGCGGGTTGACGGTGTTCGTAGGTAACGATGTCCTCCAGCTTGGTCAACCCGTGGCGAGCATAGAAAGCGGGATGGCGCGACTCGTTGATATCCATCACGATCAGCGCGGCATAGCCCTCCCCGGCCGCATGGTCGATCACCGCTTCCATAAGCACCGCCTCGTGGGCGAACGCTCCGGAGGTATGGATCGTGACGATGTCGGATCGATGTCGCCACGGGGTGACGATCAGGAATTCCCCCGTCTCGGGGATCCAGAACGATGATCCGGGGCACTCCACCACCAGCGCTGCCGCGTCGGCCTCATCGAGACGCGAGTGGTCGTGCAATCGGAGCCGGGATACATCCGCAGGCCAGAGCTGCCTGGCTGGCGGGCTGGATGCAGTCGACGCGCCAGGTACGGGGTCAGAATGTGCGATCACGCCGGCCTGCCGATCGTTTCCAGGCCGAGGATCCCCATTGGGGTCACGTCAAGCCCCTCGAGGCCGGGTCGTGTCAAAGTCGACTGACGATCGAAAAACAGCGGGATCACGGCAACGTCCTCGATCAGGATACGTTGGGCGTCGGCATAGATTTCCGCTCGTCTTTCCCGATCGATGGTCTTTCGCGCTTCGGCCATCGCCGAGTCGAAAGCTACGTTGCGGTAGCGCGTGTAGTTCTCCGGACTGTCCGAGCCAAACAACGTCCACAGCAGGTTCTCGGGATCGGGATAATCCACGCCCCAGTACAGGGCATATGCCGGGAACCGGCGCGCCGCCAGGCCACTGAGGAAATCCGGCCAGTTGACCGAGATGACATCGATCTGCAGGCCCAGCGACTCGCCCACGGTGTCCCGAAGCGCTTCGAGCGGCGCGACATCGGCACCGTAGACGGATATCGGCGGGACTCGCTCGACAGACCCGTACCGTGATCGCGCGATCTCTTCCCTGGCGGCTTCGAGGTCGACCGAAGGCACGGGCAACGCCCAGTTTGTCCCCAGCATGCCGGCGGGAATCAGTCCGCTGGCTTCCAGTACCGCTCCGTTGAACATCGCCCGGGCGACATTCGCTGCCGGGAACGCGAGCTTGATTGCGTGGCGGACATGCGGATCGTCGAGCGGTGGCTCGTCGTTCCCGAACGCGATATAGGACACCGCAAACAGGTCGGTTTGGATTAACGCACCGACCTCAATCCCACTGGCCGGATCGGCCACCAGCGACACCTGATCCGGCGGTACTTCCTCGACCAGGTCGATCTCTCCCGCCTGGTACAGGTTGAGGGGTTGACTGGCGGATGGACCTGTCCGGATATCAAGCGATGGAACGCCCGGGGTCCCCTCCCACCACGTTGCGGCAGCCACCAGTCGCATCGATTCCCCTGGGGTCCATGAATCGAAGCGAAAGGGACCGCTGCCGTTCGGCGCGGTCCACGCCTGAACGGTCGTCGATTGGTGGCGGTCGACGACCGATGCCGGGACACCTCCGAGTTTCATCAGGAACGTCGAACTCGGCCGGGTGAGGGTGATGGCCAACGTCCTCCCGTCCAGCACCCGGACACCGGAGAGCATGTCGGCCTCTCCTCTCAGCACGTCCCCCGCCCCTTGGATGTCCCCGAGATACGTCACACCCGGAAGCGATGCCGCACTGCCGGCGGTGGCGGGCCGAAGCGCCCGGGAGAACGAAAGGTGGACATCGTCGGCTTCAACGGTCCTGCCATCATGGAACCGGGCTTCCGCTCGCAGCGCAACGCGATAGGACAGTCCGTCTTGCGAGACTGTGATGGACTCGGCCAGGTCCGGAACGGGATGCAGTCCCGCGTCGAACCGAACGAGCGAGCGGAATATCTGACGAAGCAGGAAGTTGGTGGAGAGATCACGGGCAAGCGCCGGATCGAGCGTCGCGGGCTCCTGGACCGGACCTGCCAGGCGCAAACCATCCGCCGGCGACCATGGAGCCCGGGCGGGCTGCTTCGCCGTGACGCCCCGTGCAGCCCGAGTGCGACCGGCGGGCACCCCGGCTAACGCCAGCGCGGCCGCGGCCTTGGTCAAATGTCGTCTGTTGGCAGCCCGGCGTGTGTCCATTCCCTGATTCTACGGCGCATGACGAGCACGCACCAACGCCCCGGTATACTTGAGACGTACGTCACCGAGCTAACCATCGATCCCGGACACGCGGTGGAATGTTCGCCGCCGCAGCATACGGATCGTCCGGGCCGAGATGGCGCAAGTCTAACGCCGCAACGATCGTGACCCAGGAAACGGCCCTCGCCAATGTCCTCAACGATACCGTTGTTCCCCCTGAATACCGTCCTGTTCCCCGGAATGCCGCTCCCGCTCCG
Organism: Thermomicrobiales bacterium; assembly: GCA_035936535.1. Taxonomy (GTDB): domain Bacteria; phylum Chloroflexota; class Chloroflexia; order Thermomicrobiales; family UBA6265; genus CADCWJ01. Next base: position 7,729 of record DASYVY010000305.1, read on the forward strand.
GGTCTTCGAGGAGCGCTATCTCCGCATGCTCGATGATCACAAGGGTGCCGACCCGGCGTTCGGCGTTGTGTTGATCAAGTCCGGACGGGAGACGGGCCTTCATCCGGAGGTCTGTGCGACCGGCACCGCGGCGTCGCTCGTCAGCGATCGGCATCGACGATCCCAGCGCTCCAACATCGTCGTTACCGGAGGATCCCGCTTCCGGATCACCGATATCGACTGGTCTCGTGGCTATGGACTGGCCTCGATCGACTATGTCGACGAAACGCCTTCCGAAGCGTTGGATCTCGATCCTTTGATGCGGACCACCAAGGAGCTGCTCAGGCGCTACATCCTCGGCATTACCCGGCTGACCGGCCGGCGCTTCGACCAGGTGCGACTACCGATAGATCCCGCCGCCTGTTCCTGGGAGATCGCGACCCGCCTGCCCTTACACACTTGGGAGCGACAGTTCCTTCTGGAACAGGCGCGGACTGCCGAGCGATTCGAAACGCTGAGATACCTGCTTCGCCGGGAGCTTGCGCTGCTCTACGGGGCCGGTGCGGCCGGGCTGGCGATGAACCACCCAGGCGGTACCTTCACCCTCAATTGAGGGGTTGCCGGTTGCGGGGTAATGGTGGGTGCTCGCGCAGGTACCGTTGCACCAGTTGGGCCGCCCGCTGGGGCGACTCACGGCTCGTATCGATCACCAGATCCGCGCACGCGAAGGCGGATTCAAGCCGCCGCTGCTGCATGGCGAACAGGGTTTCCGGCCATTCCTCGTTCCTGCGGGATCGCAGGGTTGGCAAATCGATTGACAA
>DASYVY010000306.1:0-5267 GCA_035936535.1 Thermomicrobiales bacterium
GTCTACGCCTGAGCCAACGGCATCACCGGCTGAGCTCACGGTCGATATAACCTCCGCCGAGATCAGCGATCAGTCACTTCTCGGCGACCAGCTGACGATCTCCAGCACCGCCCTGATCGAAACGAGCGGAGCCAGCGAGGACTCCGCCGAGGTGACGTGGTCCGTGACGGAGCAGGTTCCGGAAGGACTCGTCATTCGCGACGTGACGTGCGCGGAGTCGTCGGGGACAACCTGCGAGGTGGAGTTCGACGAGGCGACCAACCTGGTCACGGTCAGCGGAACCATCGACCAGGACACCGTCGGCGAGCCGGTCGAGGTGCAGTTCGAGATCGAAACCGGTGTCACCGTCGATTTCGACCCGTCGAGCACGCTCGAGGTCGAGACGTGCGTGACGGATGCGGCAGCGGCGGTCGCGAGGTCGTGCGCCGATGAGCAGGAGACTGCGGAGCTGACGGTCGAACTGGCCGCCACGCCGAGCATTGCCCGGCTGCCGGCGCCAACGACCGCGCCGGTCCAGGAAGCCATGGCGGAGCAGACTGAGGAGGCGATGGAAACCGCGACGGCCGAAGCGACCGGGATGGTGGAGCCGACGCCAACGAGAGCACCATCGACCGAGCTCCTGATCGATATCACATCCGCCGAGATCACCGATCAGTCGTTCCTCGGTGACAAGCTCACGGTCGCCAGCACCGTCCTGATCGAAACGGGCGGTGTCAGCGATGACGAAGATGCCGAGGTGATCTGGTCCGTCACGGAGCAGATCCCGGAGGGGCTCCTCATCCGGGACGTGACATGCACCGAATCGGTGGGAACGAGCTGCGAGGTCGAGTTCGATGAGGCAACGAACGTCGTCACGGTGAGCGGCACGATCGCCGAGGAAGCGGTCGGCGAAGCGGTCGAGGTCCGGCTGGAGGTCGAGACCGGCGTCACCGTCGACTTCGACCGGTCAAGCGAGCTCGAGATCGAGACCTGCGTCACGAATACCGGCTCGTCGATAACGGCCAGGCTGAGCGGTGATGCCTGCACGAGCGAGCGGGCAAGCACGGAGCTGACGGTCGAACTGGCCGCGACTCCGAGCCTTGGCCGGCTCCCGGGAACGGGCCAGTCCGCCGGCGCGGCGGATAGCGACTCGACCGGCGCAGTGCCGGTGGCTGTCGCCGGTGCGCTAGTGAGTTCGCTCCTCCTGGCAGCCGCCCTTGGCGTGATCTGGAAGGGACGCCGGCCCTCCGCCTAGAAGTCAGTCAGTGCGGAAACGCAAAACACTCCCGGCCCCGCATCGATGCGGGGCCGGGAGTGTTTCATGGCCGTGGCCACGATCGCCGCCATGGTCACGACGCCTACCGGCCGCGGAGCCGGTCCCACCAGGACTTGCGGCCCGTGCCCGGGTTCGGCCATTGCGGTCCGGATTGTCCCCGCCGCAGCCTGCCGAACGCGCCACCCTTGACGACTCCATAGATCATCAGCCCGAAGAAAACCACCATCAGCGCAAAGGATGCCGGCCCTCCGATGTTCAAGCGCGGGCGCTCGCCGATGTTGATGTAGTAGAGCATGACCGCCGCGATCACCGCGCACACGCCCAGCAAGACAAACCCGACCGCATTGTCTCGATTGAACATGCTCGTTCCTTTCCCTGTCAGGGCTTGCTTTCCGACAGCGTCTCTGATTCCCACGCACCCGCAACCGACGCCATGCAACATAACATCACCGCATGGAGCCGTCGATCCAGCCCCGGTCTCGGGTGCCACCCCTGCACGGGGCGACCGGGACTGGCAAGCCACGTCCTGCCGGTGACGCTGTCCGGACCCTCATCTCCAAGGCACGCCCGTGATCCGCGACGGGTACGCGCCGGTCCGACCGGCGCTCAGCGCGAGGTCAGCCGAGAGCGCGGGTCACAAACGGTCTTAACTCCATCGGCGACCCAGCGGCGTTCAGACGAGGTGCTTGCCACGTCTTCTTAGCAGGCCACCCAATGCGCTGCCCGGTGCGGCTGGTCATAGGCAATCCCGCAGGGATTGAAGGACCGCATCCGCTCGATGGCTTCGCCATCGTCTTTGAGCGGGAGCGGCCCATCGATGCGGCTGCCCGGTGCGACTGCTCACAAGCCATCCCGGTGGGATGAAGGGAACGCTGCCCGGCGCGCCGGGCGAGTCGCCTCTGTGATACGCGGGCGATCGGCGGCACGTCGTCGAGCGACACACGCATCAGGGCCTGTCCGAAAGCCGGTACTTGCGCGAGGTCAGCGACGGGCACTTAGATCCGGGCCGAATGCAGCAAGCAGGGAGCCGATTCCTGGTTTCATGGCCCGCCCGCTCACGTCGCGAATCCCGGAATCGGGCTGTTTGCGACCGACCCTGGCAGGGTCGGTCGCAGGTGTTCTGTGATGACGGCCCATTCAGACAGGCGCAGGGAGCCAGCCGTGGGACCGGCGTCATCGGCAACGGCGCCGCCATTGATGGGCCGCTCGGAATGAGGGTTCTGGTGTAACAGCCCCTAGCTCTCGACAAGGTTGGTCGCGGCCTCGACGACGTCCTCCGTGGGATCACCGTCAGGCGCCGCCCCGCCGATCCGGTAGAGCACGGTCCCATCCTGCACGTACAGCGCGACGTTGGTTATGCCATCTTCGCCGGTTACCTGAAGCATCCGGGCCCTGTCACCGATGTCCGGTGCTTCCACCTCGTCATAGCCGGCGGAATTGACGAGGATATCGGAAAAGAAGGGGAGCGCTTCGGCGGCGGCTCGCGGCGTTCCAAAGCCATGAATGCTGACAACCAAGTATGAGGTTGCCCCCGGTTCGAGACTCTCCGGATCCGAGGCACTGAATGTCCGCTCGACATTCCCGGTCCACCCCCAAGTTTCGAGGTTCTGCTCGGCCGGTCGGCCACCACCCAGCGCCTCGACAACCCCGGCCTGATCGCGGGAACTGTCGGCGGACGAGTCCAGACCGGCCGGAGCGGTATCCTCCGCCGGGAGCAACGTCGAAAGCTCATCCGGCGACAACGCCGCACCGGTCCCGCCAGCGGCATCCGCCGGCGTCTCCTCGGGGGGGCGGGTAGCCCCGGCGGCAGGCGTTTCCGCGCCTCCCTCGTCGGCCGGAGGCGCGGTGGCCTCCGGTGGCGTAGCGGCGGGTCCCTGAACCAGGGCCGTCTGTTCCGCGGCGGCCTGGGCGACGATCGTTTCCTGGGCGGCAATCGTCGCCCGGCTCGCGGCAAGCTCGGTCTGGGCGGCGATCACATCATTGTCGTCATCGTTGGCTGGCTCATCCCGGAGGAGCAGGTAGCCGAAGACGGCGATCGCGCCCAGCAAGAGGACCGAGAGCCCGCCAACCGCCGCGGCGACGAACTGGCGCCGGCGTCGCTGGCCGGGAGGGGCGAGGTCCAGCGGGCTGTAGTCGTAATCCGTCCGGGCCGGGGCAATGAAGGTGCCCGGGTCCCCCTCGCCGTATCCGTCGCCACCGGTCCCGCCACCCGGCGGAGGACCCCCGGATGCACCGGGTTGCGCTTGCGGCCGCGGTTGCGAACCCATTGGAGATCGTGGTCGTTGCGGTCGTGGCTCCATGAAGTCGTGGTCCCGGTTCCTTTCTCAGAACGATCCGTTGTCCGGCGCACCAGTGGCGCATGCTGGCGGCGACCAGCCCTCCGTGCCCGCGCGTCGATCAAAGGCACGTTGCCCGCTGCAAGCATGCGGAAGCACCTGGCGATCGCCTACATCAACGAGGGACAACGGTCCAGCGGGCAGTATAACGGGCGCCCGTGGCATCGCGCCGGAGCTGGCAACTATCCCGTCAACGGTCGGACCGGGCTTAACGTTTCGGATCCTCCACGGCCGTGACAATCAGACACGCGTTTACAAAGCCAATCCCAAGCCCTACTATCGCTGGTATGCAAGTGCAGAGTGCCCCGGATCAGGTGTTTGCGTTGAGCCGGGCACCGGTCAGCGGCAGCGCAACGGCCCACACCGTCACCCAGAGAGACAGCATGCAGGATTACCAGCCTACACCGCCTTCCATTGACACGGTCCCGGCACCTGACAGCCCGCCAGGCGATCAGGTGTCCGGCGCGTCGGCCTCCCCGGCACGGGCAGGGGAAGGGGGACATCCCCCAGCGCTCGCCCGGTTCTACATGACCAGCGATCTTCGTGCGGCGACCGGGCTGACACGCACCCACCTTGATTTCTACCTCCGCGAGAGCGTGATCCTGCCGACGGCACGGACGGAAAGTGGCTACCTCCTGTTCGACGACGCGGAACTGGCGACCCTTCGCCAGGTGATCGCCTGGCGACAGGATGGAGTTGGCATCCGGGATATCCGGGCCCGGCTCGCTCGCGGTGACGAGGACGAAGACGAGTCCCGGGGAGGGAATGGCTGATGGGAATCGATCGACCGTCTGCGGGACATGTCCCGCATGGGACGGCTCCGGCCGATGATCGGGGTCCCGCGTGGCTTCGGTAAGCATGCTCGCTGGGCAGGGCACCCGCACCGTGCCCGAGCCGAACGACGGCATCTCCGGGACGGACGCCGCCGCCCTGCGGCTGGCCGCGATCTACCGGGCGGTTGGCCTGCGCAGCAACCCGTTCAGGGTCGATCCGGGTTCGGGCCCATTCGTCGCGATACCGGCGCATGCGCGGGCTGTGGAGACGTTGCTGCCGTGGCTTACGGGCGATACCGGCTCCGGGTTGGGGCTGGTGACGGGAGCCCCCGGCTCTGGACGCACCCGGCTGATGCTCCATCTCGGCGAGACGCTGGCGGCCCGGTCCCGGCTCGCTGTCGCTACGGTGCACGGCGGGGAATGCCGGACCGATGCCCAGCTGCTGCGCGCGATCATCGTGGCCCTCGGTGAAGAACCGACCGGCCGCACGGGACTCGAGCTGACGAACCGGATCCGGGCGGTGATCGATCGCAACCGGAAGGAGATCCCCGGGCGCCAGACGGTCATCCTGATCGACGACGCAACCTTCACCGGCTCCCGCATGGAAATCGTGCGGACGCTGCTGACGTTGAGCTCGGGGCCCGGCATCGTCCTCTTCGGTCCGCCGGAGCTGCGAGAGCGCATCGGGCGTCGCCGCTCGCTCGCTGGGTCCCTCCGGGACGTGGTCACGCTCGAGCCGATGGACCGGGAGGCCGTCAGCAGGTTTCTCGACGAGCGGATCGCGCCACTGCGGCTGGAGCGGGGCAACCCGACCGCGGACCGGCTGTTCACCGAGGACGCGGTCACGGTCGTCGCCACCTGGTCGCGGGGCAATCCCGGGGCGCTCATGCGGATCGCCGGAGA
>DASYVY010000307.1:0-3025 GCA_035936535.1 Thermomicrobiales bacterium
CTCAGGGGAGATAATTCGGAATGATCTCAGCGCCGTCCCATTCCATACGTCCAGCTCTGGAGCAGCAGGGGGCACCCTTTGCTGATCCCCCGGAACCGGTCATCACCGTACGTGACCTGACCGTTGCCTATAACGAGTCCCCGGTCCTCTGGGATGTGGACCTCGACATCGAACCCGGCCGCATCACCGCGATCATCGGACCGAACGGCGCCGGAAAAAGCACGCTCCTGAAAGCGATCCTCGGTCTCGTACCCATTGCCGCCGGCTCTGTCCGCGTCTTTGGTAGGACGCTTCCGAAAGTTCGCTCGCGAGTCGCATACATCCCGCAGCGCGGATCCGTCGACTGGGACTTCCCGACCGACGCGCTCGATGTCGTCACCATGGGACGTTATGGCCGCGTCGGGTGGTTCAGGCGTCCCGGGGCTGCTGATCGCCGCATCGCCGAAGAGGCATTACGCAAGGTCGGGATGAGCGACTACGCGAAACGGCAGATCAGCCAGCTTTCGGGAGGGCAACAGCAGCGAGTCTTCCTCGCCCGGGCTCTGGCTCAGGAGGCCGACCTGTATCTGATGGATGAACCCTTCGTTGGTGTCGACGCCGTGACCGAGCGGGCGATCGTGGAACTGCTACGGAACGTCCGGGACGCTGGAAAGACTGTTGTTGCGGTTCATCACGATCTCCAATCCGTCTCCGAGTATTTCGACAATGTTGCACTGCTCAATGTGCAAATGGTGGCCACTGGCTCGGTGGCGGATGTCTTTACCGAGGAAAACCTGCGGTTGACCTACTCGGGTGCCGGAATCTCGATCCTGGATCCTTTGTCCAATGGCGTGGAACCCGATGTGTCCACCTCAGCTCGACAGGTATCGGAGTCCCCGCAATGACATCGATCGCGTTGCTCGGCTTCGAGCTGACCTGGGATGCAACGCTTCAGAACGTGATCCTGGGATCGCTGATCCTGGGGGTCACCAGTGGAGTGCTTGGCTGCTTTGCCGTGCTTCGGAGGCAGAGCCTGATCGGTGACACGGTCGCGCATGCCGCTCTCCCGGGCATCTGCCTGGCATTCATCCTTACCGGCACACGGTCCAGCGGTTGTCTTCTTGTTGGAGGCCTGATTACGGGGCTGATCGGCACGCTCGTCATGCTGGCAATCACGCGTTGGTCACTCGTTGCCCAGGAAACGGCCCTTGGGATCGTTCTGAGTGTGTTCTTCGGCGTGGGCATTCTCCTGCTGACACGAATCCAGCATACGGACGACGCCGGGCAGAGCGGGCTCGATCGCTTTATCTTCGGCCAGGCCGCAACCATCCTCCCACGGGATGTGCTCATCATGGCGATTGCGTCCGCGGTTGCGCTCGGGATCGTGGCGCTTTTGTTCAAGGAGTTCAAGCTACTGGCGTTCGACCCGGACTTCGCGGCCTCGCTTGGATTCCGGCCCGGAATCATGGGGACGTTGCTGGCCGGCCTCGTGGTCACGGCCGTGATGATTGGCCTGCAAACGGTCGGGGTCGTGCTGATGGTGTCACTGCTGATTGCCCCCGCGGTCGCCGCGCGCCAGTGGACGCGCAGCCTCGGCTTGATGATCGTCGTCTCGGCGGGTTTCGGCATGGCCAGCGGGGTCCTCGGAGCGGTGTCGAGCAGCCTTGTCGATCGCCTCCCGACCGGGCCGATGATCGTCCTTTTCGCCTCCATGCTGGTGATCATCTCGCTACTGTTGGCTCCAGGGCGAGGCCTGATCTGGAACGTGCAGACGCGCCGGGTCAGGAGCAGAGCCTTCGCACGCCGGCTCGCGACGACGTATCACCACGAAGTGCCTGCGCCATGAGCGCGTCCCTTGTCATCATGATCACCGGCGCACTGGTCGGGGCGTCATGCGGTCTTGTCGGCGCCTTTCTGGTGCTCCGCCGCCTTGCGCTCATGGGCGACGCGATCAGTCACAGCATCCTGCTCGGGATCGTGGCTGTCTTCGCCATCACGAGTTCGCGAGCTCCCCTGGCGATGATCATCGGAGCGGGGGCCGTCGGGATCCTCACCGTCGTGCTGGTGGGTTGGGTCCGGGGGACAGGGCTGGTCAAGGAGGACGCCGCGATCGGTCTGGTCTTCCCCTTCCTCTTTGCGATCGGCGTCATCATCGTCTCCCGATTTCCGTCGCAAGTGCATATCGACGTGGATGCTGTGTTGTACGGCGAGATCGCTTATGTCCCGCTGTACCGGCTGGAGCTCTTCGGGTGGGATCTCGGAGTCCAGGCCTTCTGGACGGTCGGAACGATCCTCGCGGTCAACGTGCTGTTCGTTGCCCTGCTCTACAAGGAGCTTAAGCTCTCCACGTTTGATGCAGGTTTCGCGGCGGCGCTTGGGATGTCGCCGGTGCTGCTCCATTACCTGCTGATGGCAGCTGTGTCAATGACGACGGTCGTCGCCTTTGACGCCGTCGGTGCAATCCTGGTTGTTGCCCTGCTGATCGTCCCAGCCGCCACCGCGCAGCTTCTGACCCGGCGCCTGCGGGCACTGCTGGTCCTGTCCTGTGCAATTGGCAGCGGCTCGGCCATTGCCGGCTATTGGCTGGCCCGTTTCCTCAACGGATCGATCTCCGGGGCAATCGCGGCTACGCTCGGAGCCGTCTTTGCCCTGGCGTTCCTGTTCGCGCCGTCACAGGGGCTGCTTGCCCAGATTGCGTTGCGGCGGCGGCAGCGGAGGCAGTTCGTGAGGGACCTCGTCGTCGCTCATGTCCGGGCCAAGCATGAACCAGTGCCCGAAGCAACGTTGGGCTCGGCATTCGGCTGGCCGGCCTCGACGACCGCTCGCGCCGTGGCGGACGCCCGAGCGATCAACCGGCTTGTGCTGGATGATCGTGGGCAGCTCCACGTCGATGACCCGATCCCAGCAAAGGTCGAGCGATGACGGGTGGATCGCGCTCCCGGGTGGCGTCGACTCCAGTAAAGGCATGGCGGGTAGACCTTGGGCGGCAAACAGGTGCTGGAGAGCGGACATGGGCCGAAGCGACCCGCAGTGAATGGGATAGAAT
>DASYVY010000308.1:0-3705 GCA_035936535.1 Thermomicrobiales bacterium
CCCTTGGGTCGGCCGCGACCGCAGCGTTCCCCACTCGAATGCGGTCGATCGCGGCCTACGCTTACGGATCGCGGTTCGGGGAGCGTCCGCGTTCCCGACCGTCGGTCCACTGGTCCGGGAGCATGGATAGTTGGTGCCACCGGCCCCGACCGGGTACGATCGTGACGAATCGAGCTGGCCAGGGCGGAACCGGATCTGTCGTGGCCCGTGCTCGAATCCGCGATCGACCATCACACGAGTTCCCATCTCGCCGGGAGAGACAACCCCTTCATGAAGGACATCGGAATCTTCAGCGGTAGCGCGCACCCCGCGCTGGCGCAGGAAATCTGTGACACGCTGGGACTTCCCCGGCTCACCGCGGCCGTGCACCGCTTCAGCAACGATTGCCTCCAGGTGCAACTGCAGGCCAATTGTCGCGAGCAAGACGTTTTCCTGGTCCAGCCATTGGTGCCACCGGTGCAGGAGCACCTGATGGAGCTTTTGCTGATGCTGGATGCCGCGCGTGGCGCCTCGGCGGGTCGGATCACGGCGGTCATCCCCCACTACGCCTACGCCCGCTCGGACAAGAAGGACGCCCCCCGGATCTCGATCGGGGGCAGGCTCGTGGCGGACCTGCTGGAAACGGCGGGCGCGAACCGGGTCCTGACGATGGCGCTCCACGCGCCGCAGGTGCATGGTTTCTTCGGTGTGCCGGTCGATCATCTCAACGCGCTCAACGTGATTGCCGAGCACTTCGCGTGCAGGGACCTGGCGAACACGATCGTCGTCTCACCGGACCTTGGCAATGCCAAGTCGGCGACCCAGTTCGCCCGCGTGCTCAACCTGCCCGTCGCGGCCGGCTCCAAGCGACGGATGACGGACGACAGGGTCGTGATCGATGCGATCGTCGGTGATGTCCATGACAGGAACGTCATCATCCTTGATGACGAGATCGCGACCGGAGGATCAATCCTCGAACTGGTGAGCAAGCTGCGAACGTTCAATGTCCAGCGCATCTCGCTCGCCTGCACGCACGGGTTGTTCACCGGCAAGGCGATCGAGCGACTCGGGGCGGTTCCCGACCTCGACGAGATCGTGACCACCAATACGGTGCCGATCCCGCCAGAGAAGCGGCTGCCGAACATGCATGTGCTGTCGATCGCACCCCTGCTGGCGGAGGCGATCCAGCGCATCCACGACGGCGAATCGGTCAGCAGCCTGTTCGTGAACTCGTTCTAGCCACAACAACCTGTACCGGGAGCCCGCATGACCGAAACGGCGCGTGCCGCGAGTTTTTCCAGTGCGATCTTCGATTTCCTTGAGGAGACATTCGAATCGCATCACGGTTTTTATCTTGACAAGGGCACGTCGCTTTTCGAGACGCTTGCCACCATTTCCGCCGGGGATGCGTCACGCCCGGTTTCCTCGTCATGCGCCTCGATCGCCGCCCAGGTCAACCACGTTACGTACTACCTCGATGTGCTCCGGTCGGATATCGTCGGCAAGGAGTTCGGCAAGGTGGACTGGTCGCTCGCCTGGCAGATCGGCCCCGTGTCCGATGAGGAATGGGCAGACCTCGTGCAGCACCTGCGTGATGGCATCGCCGAGACGCGCACCGTGTTGCGAGGGGCCAACTGGGACGATGAAGACCACGTCTACGGCGCGATCGCGATCCTGGTCCACACCGCCTATCACCTCGGGGAGATTCGCCAGGCGCTCTGCACCATTTCCGATCCAAATCCCTAACGGCACCGGGGCCGGTTGCGCGAGCCAGCTCCGGCGAGTAGGGTTGGCGCAACACGTTGACGGAGCCAAGTAGCCGAAACGCCCCGTCCTCAGCGAGTCGCGGACAGTGCAAGCGCGACGGCGACCTTCCGGTGAAGACCCTCCCGAGTGCATGGCTGAACGCCTGGTCAGTGGCTCCCGGCAAGGGACTCACCCCACCCCGATCAGGCCGAGGTCGTGCCGGTTGGCCCTCGTTAGCGGGCTCCAGAAGGTCAGAATCCCAGGTTTCCGGCACCTTTGCCGAACCGGATCTGGCGAATTGCGGTGGCACCACGAGCGCCCCCCTCGTCCGCAAGGCGGAGCGGGGCGTCCCGTTCTCTCCCCGGAGGTGACACCGTGTCCCCCTTTTCCCTTCTCCCCACTCGTCATCCTGGCGACCAGCACCCGTTCGCCAACTCACGGACGTGGACCTGTGATCTTGCGGCTGCCGTGGGGCAACAGGTCACGCTGTGCGGGTGGCTGCACCACCGGCGGGCGCTGAAATCCGTCCTCTTCCTGATCCTGCGCGATGCGACCGGCACGGCGCAAATCGTGGTCGAGGATGCCCATGACCGCCAGGAGCTGGAATCGCTGCCGCACGAGTCGGTGATCGCGGTCACCGGAATGGCCGTGGCGACTCCACAGGCACCGGGCGGTGTCGAACTTCACCGACCGATCGTGACCGTGGTGAGCCGCGCGCAGGGTGATCCGCCGATCGAGCTCTACCGGCCGGAACTGACAGCCTCCCTGCCCATCCACCTCGATGCCGCGGCGGTCACGTTGCGCCATCCGAGACGAGCGCAGGTCCAGCGGATGACGGCGGCCGCGCTCGATGGATTCCGGTCCGCACTTCAGGAGCAACGCTTCGTCGAGATCAGCACCCCAAAGATCGTCGGCTCGGCAACCGAGGGCGGCGCCAACGTCTTTGCGCTCGACTACTTCGGGAAATCCGCCTATCTCGCCCAGAGCCCGCAACTGTACAAGCAGATCATGGTCGGCGCGCTCGAGCGGGTGTTCGAGACGGCGCCCGCATTCCGGGCCGAACCACACGATACCGCGCGGCACGTCAGCCAGTTCCTTTCGCTCGATGCCGAGATGGGGTTCATCGACGATCACCGCACCGTGATGGCCGTCGTGACCGGGACGATCCGGCGGATGATCGCGGAGATCGGCAAGATCGATCCTGCGGCGTCGATGCCACGATTCGCCGTACCAGATATACCGGAGACCATCACGGACATCCACTTCCGGGACGCGCTGGACCTGATCTACGAGGCGACCGGGGAGGACGTGCGCGGCGAACCGGATCTGGCTCCGGCCCACGAGCGCTGGCTCGGAGCCTGGGCGCAACGGACCTACGGCTCGGAATGGCTGTATGTCACGGGCTATCCGATGGCAAAGCGCCCGTTCTACACGCATCCGGATCCCGAACGCCCGGCATGGTCGAACAGCTTCGATCTGCTGTTCCGGGGGTTGGAGGTGGTCACCGGCGGACAGCGCCTCCACCGATACGAGGACTATGTGACGGCGCTCACGGATCGCGGCATCGACCCCGATGCGTTCGCGGGATACCTGACCGCATTCCGGTACGGGATGCCACCGCACGGCGGATTCGCCCTGGGGCTGGAGCGATTCATCGCCCGCATCGCCGGGATCGAGAACGTGCGTGAAGCGATCCTGTTCCCGAGGGATATGCAGCGCCTGACGCCGTGACTGTCGATGGCTGGCCTCTCCTGTCGGATGGAACGATCAGGTCCCTGAAGCGGCCAGCACGAGTGTTCGGACTGGCCGCGACGCAACGATCCGCTGACTGGTCGCACCCAGGCACGACATACGGGCCGCTCCCTCTAAAGGAGCGGCCCGTATGCCCTGTACATGCGGTTGATACTGGAGGCGGGAACCTGCTGGCTGCTGCCTACTGGGCGAGGTCGATATAGTCGTCGACCACCCACCCTTCGGTAC
>DASYVY010000309.1:0-4523 GCA_035936535.1 Thermomicrobiales bacterium
GCACAATGGAGGTGCACTTGCGTTGCATGTGGCCGGCACAAGACCGGCCACTACGGCGCCACTTGTAGTGGCCGGTCTCATAGGCGATGCCGCAGGCATCGAGCGTATGCGTCCCATTGGATCGACCGCGGGGATGCGGCGTAGCGATCAGTACAGGGTGCGGTCGTACTTCTCGCTGCGCTCGCGTTCGAGATCCGCGATGTCGCCGGGCATGCCGAGCTGCTCCTTGAGCACCGCCGCCATCGATGGCACGTCCTCCTTCGCCGGCCAGAACGCCGGATCCCAGAGATGCGAGCGCCGGAAGGCCCGGCCGCAGTGCATGTACGCTTCGGTGATCTCGACGATCAACGCCAGGCGCGGCGTCTTGCCCCGCATTGCCATTCCATCCAGCAGTGGTGCATGGCGGGAGATCGTCGCCGTCCCGTTGACGCGGAGCGTCTCGTCCGACCTCGGGACGAGGAAGAGCAGGCCAATGGACGGGTTGGAGACCAGGTTCCGGAGCGAATCGACCCGGTTGTTGCCCTGCCGATCCGGCAGCACAAGCGTTTGCGCATCGAGGATGCGAATCTCGCCGGCGGGATCGCCACGTGGGGAGACATCGCAGGTGCCATCGGCATTGGCGGTGGCGATCAGGTAGAACGGCGACTGGCGCACGAATTCCATGACGCGGCCGCTCATCCCGCTCTGGACCTTGTCCACGGACAGGGCCGCCGGAAACCCAACAATCCGTTCGAGCTCAACGATGCCGGTCACGGCGTCGGCCTTCGCCGCGTCGAGATCGATCGTGACCGGAGATGCCGGCTCCGTGGGTGTTCGACCTCGTATCATGCCGGTTCCTCTCCCTGCCACGCCGTTACGCTGGGTTGACCGGGTTGGCCCAGTTGCTCGAATCAGGTCGTCACGCCTGATAGTGGGTGACGCTCGTCCAGGCGGTACCAATGGATCGCGGTACCACCGAAGATCGCCCCTTCGGCTACATCGTCCAGCACGCCCAGGTCGGAAAGGACCGTCCGCAGCGCCTCGATGACACGGTCATAGTCGGCGGCGAGCCGGCAGACCGGCCAGTCCGACCCAAACATAAGACGATCGGGACCGAAGATTTCGTACACCGTCGCCACATAGGGCTTGAGGTCGTCCGGCGTCCAGTGCTCCGGATCGGCCTCGGTAACCATCCCGGAGAGCTTGCACGCCACGTGCTCCAGCCCGACGAACTCGTGCATCAGCGCCGACCACTCGGCGATCTCCCCCGAGGCGATCGGGGGCTTGGCGATGTGATCGATCACGAACCGCAGGTGCGGAAAATCCTGGGCCACCGTGATCGCGGCGGGAAGCTCCCGCGGTCGGACGAGAAGGTCGTAGACGAGTCCGGCGTCGGCAATGGCGTGGAAGTTGGTCTGGACCGTGTCCTGCAGCACCCAGGCGGGATCCTCCTCGTCGTGGATCTGGTGCCGGATGCCGGCCAGATACCGACCGTGGTCGGTCGCGATTAGGTCCGAGAGCGTGTTGGGCATCCAGGGATCGGTGAGATCAACCCAGCCAACGACAGCGGAAACGAAATCGGTTTCCGAGGCGAGGGCGAGGAACTCGCGCGTCTCGTCGATGTCGGACACTGTCTGGACGAGGACCGTGCCGTCGATCCCGTTTGCCTCGAGATGGGGCCGGAGGTCCGCCGGCCCGAACCGCCGGTTGATCTCCGGGGCCGTCAACCAGGGATAGTCACGCCGCGATGGATCCCAGAAGTGGTGGTGGCTGTCGATGCGCTTCGGCAGAGGCAGGTCGGTCACGAGCGGTCCCCCAGTAGGCATACTGCGCGTTCTCGATCGTTGATCGACACGAGCGCGGCGGCAAGGAGGCCGATTGTACCCGGTATCGTCGTGCTGTCGCCCGGGGCCCACCTGGAGCCCACCCGGGGCCGTGCGGTGGGTGTGGGGGGACGCTCGCTATCAAGTGTCCACCGGGCCGGGTTGGGGGCGGCCCGCACGGACCCAACCCGGCGGGGGTATAGCCACGGACCGTGTCCCTTGATTGTCCGTCTCGTGCTGGTCAATGAGCAGATGACGAACCACGGGTCGATTGGCCGGACCGGTGCGGTACAGAGCCCTTTGCCGCGTAAGGGGGCCCCTCTGGCCTCCCGAGGTTGCCGCTGCGCTCATTCCCTGGTCGAGAACGCGTAGACGGTCATCGAGCTGAACGTCTCGCCTGGCCTCAGCACGGTGGTCGGGAATCCCGGCTGGTTCGGCGAGTCCGGGAAATGCTGGGTTTCCAGGCAGAAGGCATCGCTCTGCCGGTAGGTCCGCCCGCTCTTGCCGCCGAAGGCGCCGGTGAGCAGGTTGCCGGAGTAGAACTGCACGCCCGGCTCGGTAGTCGAGATGGTCATCACGCGGCCGCTGATCGGCTCGGTGACCACGGCGGCCTGGATCATCGTCGTGTCGTCCGCGCCGTTGCGTTCGAGCACGACGTTGTGGTCGTAACCGAGACCAATCCGAATCTGCTCGTCCGACGCGTTGCGGATGTTCTCGCCGATCGGGTGCGCGGTCGTGAAGTCGAAAGCCGTGCCCGTGACCGGGGCGATCTCGCCGGTCGGGATCAGTGTGTTCGAAACCGGCGTGTAGGCGCTGGCGTTGAACTGGAGCTCGTGATCCAGGATCGATCCCGAGCCTTCGCCCGCGAGGTTGAAGTACGAGTGGTTGGAGAAGTTGACCACGGTCGGTGCGTCGGTTGTCGCCGCGTAGGCGATGCGGAGCTGATTGTCCCAGGTGACGGTGTAGGTAACGGTGACATCGAGCGTGCCGGGGTACCCTTCCTCACCGTCGGGGCTTGTGTAGGACAGCGCCAGCGATGGACCATCCGGGCTGTCCACCTCCGCGGCGGTCCAAATCACCTTGTCGAAACCCCGTTCGCCACCGTGCAGCGCGTTGGGAGGGTTGTTGATCGCCAGCTCATACGTCACGTCGTCGAGCTCGAACCTGCCTTCAGCGATCCGGTTGGCGTAGCGTCCGACGATCGCACCGAAGTACGGGCTGTTCTCGACGTACTCCTCGATGGTGTCGAAGCCGAGCACGACATCGTCCCCGATGCCGTTCCTGTCCGGCACCACGAGCGACTGGACGATCCCGCCGTAGGTGAGGATCGAGACATCCATGCCGCTGCCGTTGCGCAGGGTGTACCGCTCGACAGGCGCGCCATCGACCTCGCCGAACGGCTCGCTGGTGGGTCCTCCGGACTGGGCCGGGGTCGTGTTCTGGGTCAACGTCGCGTCTCCGTCTCCGTGGTCGAAGGCAGGCCTGATCGATCGGGAGGTGTCCAGCGCGATACGACTCGGAAGGAACCCGCGCGGCGGTTGGTGTTGGCGCAGGTCGACCGAGAGCGGGAATGCGCCGGCTCCGCGCGACTCGTCCACTCGAAGTCTCGGACTGATGCGCTTCGCTCTCATCCTTCCGGGCCATGCCTGGGTGATGCCCGTCCCAATAAGGCCAGCATGATCCATGCCCGACCCGCGACGATGCTCCTCCCACTCCCCGCCGCCTCTGCTTCGCCTCGTCGGGGGAGGGCATCGCAGCAGACTTGCCGGGACTCGTGACTGCACCGGTTCGATCGCGGCGGTTCGCGAGGATGGGCTGGTCGTCAATCCGGAGGGGGAGGGGCAGGCCAGCCAGGATGTCGCTGATTGGGTGGAATCAGGGCGGCGGGAAAGACGCCGACGTGTTCCGGGTGCATTAGCTGGCGAATTGGCTCGATATGCTCAACGTCCGTGAAGACGTCGCGCAGCCAGAGGGTGCATTCCCCGAATTGACCCCAGTGCTCGGTCCAGCCGGCATCCGAGGTGACGCGCACCTGCTCGATCATCAGCATGCCCCACAGGGAGACATGAACGCCGTCCCACTTGCGGGCAGCTGCCGCCCAGTCCGGCACGATGCCTCCTCCCCGACCCCATGGCGTGTCCGGGACATCTGGCATCATGCCGTGAAAGCCGTCGGCGGGATACCGGAGCACGAAGCGGTGCCAGGAGTCGGCGTCGTGGATCTCCATCACTCGCGCGTCACGATGGATCCGCACGCGCTTTCGCTCGATCGGCGGCTCGACGAGCCAGTCGCCGAGGTTGGTGAGGCCGGCCACGAGCAGGGCGGACTGGCCGTCGTACGCGGTAGACGTGTATACGGCACGAGCGGGATGCTGGGCATATCGCTCGAACTGGTCGGGCGGAGCATGCGGGGTGGGGAAGGAGTCCGGCGCCGGGAACGGCTCGCCGTTTGCTTGGGTGGTCGAGAGTTGCGCGTTGCGGTCGAGACCGTCCCACCACCAGTTGATCGCGGGGTGTTCCAGGATTGCTGTGGCGAGTGGTCGCAGGCGCGGACCATGGCGCAGAGCCTCGCTCTTGAGCCACGAGTTGCCATATGAGTGCCAGGGCGAGATCGTCTCGATCGCCGCACCGGTGAGCAGAAACGCGGTTTCGGGGCTGGCGAGATCGGGCGGCTGCAGGCGCTGCTCCTCGGCGATCAAAAGAAGCGCGCATCCGGCGGGGC
>DASYVY010000310.1:0-3616 GCA_035936535.1 Thermomicrobiales bacterium
ACTTCAAGGGGGGCACAAGCTCCGCGTTGACGGGCCGATCCGTCCAGCAGCCGGAGGGGGACACCCGCTAGCCCGCAGCTCGGGAACCCTCCGCCCATCGGCGCAAGCGCCACGCAGAGCAGCCCATGGATGGCTGCATGATTGTCGCCAGGTCCGCCCAAGGGTGAGATTCGCCTGAACGGACCTGCCATCGGGGCGGTACGTGCGGGTGATCGATGCGTCAAGTACCCGCATGCCTTCCATCGATCACACCACCGGCCATATGACACGTTGGTTCCCGATGTACCGAATGTTCCCGAAGCAGGAGGCCACAACTGGTGACGCCCATCTCTCCCATGCCTGCCTTACGTGGCTGGGAAGCCATCGTCGATCTAGCGCTGGACGAAGATATCGGGATCGGCGACGTAACCTCGCTGGCGACGGTCGCTCCCGAAACGCGGGTATCCGGGATTGTCCTGGCCAAGGAGGCGGGCGTCATCTCCGGGATCGAGGTTGCCCGGTTCGTCTTCGCCAGGGTGGACGCCAGCTTGCGCTTCACGGCGATGGTCTCGGACGGTGACACCGTCACGGTGGGGACAAGGCTGGCCCGGCTGGAGGGAGCGGCACGGTCGGTGCTGACGGCCGAGCGCACGGCGCTCAATCTTCTGCAACGGCTTTCGGGGGTCGCGACGATGACCTCCCGCTATGTCGCCGCGACCGGCTCAACCGGTGCGCGGATCGTCGACACGCGAAAGACGACACCAGGGCTGCGGCTCCTGGAGAAGCAGGCCGTGGTCCATGGCGGAGGCTCGAATCACCGGTTCGGGCTCGCGGACGGAATCCTGATCAAGGACAACCACCTGGCCGCGATCGGTGGGCCGGACCGCATCAGGAAGGCGATTACCCTTGCTCGCGCCCGTG
Organism: Thermomicrobiales bacterium; assembly: GCA_035936535.1. Classification (GTDB taxonomy): domain Bacteria; phylum Chloroflexota; class Chloroflexia; order Thermomicrobiales; family UBA6265; genus CADCWJ01. The sequence continues at coordinate 901 of DASYVY010000310.1, forward strand.
CGCCCCACACGCTCCGGATCGAGATCGAGGTGACAACGCTCGCCGAGCTGGACGAAGCGCTGGAAGCGGGTGCCGACATCATCCTCCTGGACAACATGGATACCTGCACGATGGGCAAGGCGGTCCAGCGACGCGCGGCGGCCGGCAGCGCCGCGCTGCTGGAGGCGTCAGGCGGAATCACGCTGCCCCGCATTGCCGAGATTTCCGCGACCGGCGTCGACCTGATTTCGGTCGGGGCGCTGACCCACTCCGCTCCCGCGCTCGACATCAGCCTCGACCTGGATCTGGATCTAGATTCCGGCTTCGATTCCGGGGGGCACCCGGGCGCCAACGCCTGACGCCGCGGTCCCGGCAGCGCCAGCCCGTTTCCCGGCCGGCCGGGCGCTCCGCGGGGATAACCCCTCGGACGGAGCCGGGAGCGAGGAGTTCGGCAACGATCGGCTGGATTCCCCGTTCGTCGCGACATGGGCGACCGGACCGGCTATCATGGATGGCTGGCGGTCTCTTTCGTACCGCTGCGATATATGCGGATACCCCTGTTCCGAACCACGCTGGCACCGTACAGTCGAAAGACGCGACGAAGGGAGCCGTGGCCCGGCACCTCGCCTGGAGTTGCGCATCGCTGCCTGATCTAGCCAGCGTGTCTTCCGGAGCGAAACCGTCAGACCAGATGGCTCGTTTACAGTAGGCAGAAGCAGGGCCGCATGGCCATCCGCCATATCGTGGCTCGGGGACGCGGGGGACATGGCGCGGAACGGCTGCGTTCCGCGCGCTATCCGGTCGGAAATCAGTGACGGGGAACAGGGGAGAGAAACACCGGTGAGGACATCCGCCACGAATGAGCTATCGCGGACCGACGACGCACGGCCGCGTGTCGAGTCGGTCCGGGGACCGGGAATGCTGGCATCGCTGTTGGGACTGTTGGCCCTGGTGGCGACCCTCTTCGCGCCGCTGTCGATGCCCGCGTCGGCACAGGAGCAACAAGGCCAAGGACAAGGTCAGATCCAAAGCCAGGATCAACCATCCCTGACCAGCTCCTGGTCGCCGCCACGGACGGTATACCTGGAGGAGACCGGTCATACGCTCGACCAGTTGTTCCTCGACCTGTGGCGCAATGCCGGCGGTGCAAGTGCCTTTGGCTATCCGATCACGGCGGAGATCGAGCAGGACAACGGTCACATCATCCAGTACCTGCAGTACGCGCGTTTCGAGTACTGGCCGGAAGGCGATGCCAACGGCAATACCGTCGTGCTTGGCAAGATCGGCGAAGAGCTTCGGCCGATGAGCGTCCAGCGATCGACCGCCTCGTTCGCCTCGAAGGGCTCGAGCGAGGGCAGCGGTTCGGTTGTTGAATCCGTCCGGTTCTCGCAGGCATGGCTCCCGATTACCAAACGCTCCGTCGCGTTCGAAAGCGGAAGCGTTCGCTACATCGACACCACCAGGCACTCGATCCGGGACGGCTTCCTGGATTTCTGGGAGCGGTCCGGTGGGGACGCCTACCTCGGCAATCCGCTGACCGAGGAATACACGCTCGGCGGCGTCACATACCAGATCTTCGAGCGGGGTCAGCTTGCCCTGGAATCCAGTGGCGATGTCTACATGACCCCGGTGGGCAGGATGCTGGCGGAGAAGTACGGCCTGGACCAGGAACCGGTCCCGCAAGGCGACATTCCGACGTACAGCGAAGAGTTGTTCGTGCCTCCCCCGGAACCGACCCCGACCCCCGTTCCGGGACCGGCGGAGGTAGCCCAGAGTGCTGGGTATCAACCGGGTGGCGGTGAGGTCTGGCTGGACGTGAACCTCACCACGCAGTACATGATCGTCTACCAGGGAAGTACGCCGATTCTCGAAACCTATGTCAGCACCGGGCGTCCAGAGTTCGCGACCCCACCCGGGTCGTACCGGATCAATACCAAAATCGAGGAGCAGGACATGGAAGGCGTGCTCGGCGGCGAGTACTACAATGTGCCGTCCGTGCCCTGGGTGATGTACTTCACGGATGTCGGCCATGCCATTCACGGCGCGTACTGGCACGACAATTTCGGTGTGGTGATGAGCCACGGGTGCGTCAACCTGCCGGTCGACTTCGCGGAATACCTGTACGGTATTACCCCGATCGGGGCCCGCGTCGAGATCCACTGGTAGGCTCGGCCTGCCGATCACCACGGACCAGAGCCCGGCACGGAAAATGTCCCGTGCCGGGTTTTGCATGCCTCTCCCGCCCTTCACCGCATGAGGCATTGCGGTCCCAACCAGACGCCAGCCCGGCCCAACCCTCCTCGCCGCTGTGGTAGATTGAGCGAACATCGGTCGCCACCTTCTGGCCCTCCAGCGCGAGCGCCAGGCAGGTGACCATAGCCCGTCAGATCGTCCGGAAGGCTCCTGTGCCGATCTCTTCAGGAGCGCCTTCGCGCCCCAACCGCCCACCTCCGCCATACCGATCCCGGCTCGAATGCGCGATGCTGGCGTCGCTCGTTGCCCTCGTCATGCTGATGCCCGTCAGTTACCGGGCGGGCGCGGACGTGTCTCACTCGCACACGATCTTTCAGGGCCTGATCGACACGATCATCGGGCTGCCACATCATCACAGCAGCCCGGTTAGCGACCATGACGCCTCGCATGCCGAGGGCGGCGCCGGGCATGCCAGCTCCAGTGCCGCTGGGCGGCATCGCCCCGTCGAACGCGATCACGACAGCGCCGAGCGCCTGGAACCGAA
>DASYVY010000311.1:0-7570 GCA_035936535.1 Thermomicrobiales bacterium
GCCGTGAGTGGGCGGCCATCCTGCCACGTCACGCCGGGCACGATCCGGAAGGAGTAGGTCAACCCGTCGCCACTGACCGACCATTCGGACGCGAGCCAGGGGATGATGCCGGAGTCATCCTTCCAGGTCAGCGTGTCGTAAATGAGGCTGACGAGGATCGGACCGCCAGGTCCGGCGGGCGACACCTGAAACGGATTCGGGATGCCGGAGTCGCTTCCGGCGTACTGCAACAGATTCACCGATTGCCAGCTGTCTCGTGCATTGGCCTTTGCGAAGTGCAACGCGAGCGCTCCACCAGCCATGCCCGCCATGAGTTGTCGCCGTGTAATGGGGCGCATTGATCCTTCCCTCAGGGTTGCCGCTCTGCCGGGATCGTCATCTCGTTCATCCTCCCGAACGCCAGCGGTCTCCGTCAGAGATGGCCTGTCCCACCAACCGTCATGTTGAGCGCCAGCGAAGGGTGACGGTGGTTGAAGCGGTAGGTGCCAGCACGATACGCAATGCCAGCAAGGGTACGAACGCCAGCCTCGTCAGGAGGCGGAAAACGCGACGCGCTGGGGCTGTTTCACCCAGGCGACGATCGCCCTCAGCAACGGTCGCGTGCGCTGCGTCCCGAACCCGACATGGCAATCCGGGTCCAGGGTGCCAGCGATCAGCGTTCCCGCAAAGGTGGTGCTGTCCAGGAAGAGGATCACGCCCCCCTCGGCATCGTCGATCAGCACCTCGGCCCCGGGATATGCGTCATACAGCCCATGGGAATGCCATTTCACGTCGGCGATGGTGAGGTGGGAGACCATTGGGTGATCGAGAATGCGGATGGTCTCCATGCTGGCCGGGCGCAGCTCCCACGCGCCGGCCGGCAGCCACGGCTGGTTGACCTGGTCGAAGGAGACGATCGTTCCGCCCGCGTCGAGATACTGGCGAAGCTTGTCCTGATTGGCCATGAGCACGTCCTGGTTGCTCTCGCGCGGAATCCAGAGCGCGGCGAAATCGTGCAGGTTCGCCGCCGCGAGTTCCCAGACCGGCAGGACAGCATACTGTGGCCCGAACTCGGCGTCCTCGTAGAATCCCTTCTGGAAGTGAACGCTGGAAAAGAGCCCGGCGATCTTCGGCGCGATCTGACTCCGGCGCTCGGCCGTCAGCTCCGCCTCTGTTCTCGCCCAGGCCAGCAACCGATCGAAGAAGGTGCGGGCGCGTGGACTCCCGTGATACGTGTGCGTATCCGGATCGAGATTCGACGAGGCGACGATCACCCCGTTGGTCGATGAGCGGTCAATGTAGAGCCAGGCATCGCCGCGCTGATTCCGGACGAGGACCTCGGCACCCTCGGGTGCGATGAAGTGACCGTGGCAGCACCAGCTCTCCAGCGGTGGATGCCAGTGCAAATCGGCTGGGGACGACCCGGCGACGAGCGGATGATCGCTCGTAACGACGGGTTCCAGGACATCTTCCGCGCACTCGGGTTCCCACCGGGAGGCCGGAAGCCAGCCGGACCAGCTCTCGCCAAACGCGATCAGGACGCCGCCACGATCGAGAAAGCGCGCGAACTGGTACCGGCGGGCCCGGAGCGCGTCCCCATCAGTCGAGCGAAGGACGAGGACGAGATCGTACTGGTTGAGATCGACCGATGCCAAATCGCCGACCTCGATGATTTCGAACCCGGCGAGGATCCCGCCGGGCTGAATGAGACCATGGTGGTACGCCACGCCTCCGGAAATGACAGCCTGACGAATCATGGGATGCATCCTTTCGATCGCATGATGACAGCGTACACGTCGTGTACCCGCCGGATGACCGTTCGTCTCGCCGCCTCCGGTAATGTCGGCCAGGGTGCTCGCGCGAGAGTGCTGGAACGGCCGTTGTGCACGGCGCATTCCCGGGATACCCCAGGGGTTATTCTTCCGGGTGGTACGCCGGATTCGTCGGTCGGCCATAAAGACAATCGAGACGGGCGGGAAGCCAGCCCGCAGCTGCAACGTGTAACGACCGATGCCGTTAGATCGTCTGGTTGGCGAGCCGGATGTGATCGTCCGTAAAGCGGGCGAGGCTGCGTTGCTGGAGCGGCGTGATGACCTCGCACACCCACCCCCAATGCAGGGACACCCAATCACCGGCGGTCGCGGCGTCGGCGAATCCCCGGCCATCCACCTGCCGGACGGCGCGCTTGGGGACGGGCATCCCGAGCACGAGCTTGCCCTCGGCCAGGGCGAGTGGGGCGCGCTCGACGACGAGCTCGGCTCCTTCGTCCCTGATCACCTTGCCCCAGCTGACGCGGCAGTTGTCCATCGTGTCGAGCGAGTGCTCGAGCTCCCCGACCCGGCTGTGGACATCGAAGACATGGAAGTTGTGATGCGGCCGCGCGCCCGCCGGCGCCTTGCCGAGCACCCACTCACGGGTTCGGCCCTGAAGCTGCTTGCCGAACCGTTCCCGCAACGCGTCGTAGAGGTGCTGTACCGCTACCCCCTCCAGCAACTCATTCCCGATCCAGTACGCCTCGACCACGCGGTCATCGAACGGATCGGGAATCCGGTTGGCTCGCGCGATCAACTGGAGATAGGGCAACGCGCCGGTGAACTTGCGCAGGAGCGGATGGAGCCCGCCATCGACGACATGCTCGACACCGTACTCGAAAAGTGTTAGGTGATCATCCCCGCCACAGAACCGCAGCTGGTTGGGCATGAATGCGTATCGGACAAACCGGAGCGAGCCAGCCAGGGGTTTGGGAGGGATCAGGACCTCGCTCATTGGCCGACCGCTTCCTGGAAGAACAGATCCATGTCCCGCATCGAACGCAGCATGTCCTCGGCCTCATCGGCTGGCATGCGCTCCAGCGCCTGCCCGGCGTAGACGATCAGATAGTCCCCAATCCGCAGATCAGGAATGCCATGCACCGCGACCCAGATCGGCTCGCCATCATAGAGCACTTCCACCCGGCCGTCGGCAACCTGGAGCACCTTGCGTGGTATGGCCTGGCACATGTGTTTCACCTTCCGTCGGGGGTGTCCTTGCGTTCGGATGCAACAAGGGGCGCGCACGCGTCCATTCAATCGTTCACAGTGTCTCTGGGCGGCGCGGTGGCGGGATCAGCCGCGGGCCGTCCGGCTTCGTCACCCATCGGGTCGGTGATCGGGTCCACGCGCCAGGTCATGCTCCGACCAGAGGCGGCTCAGCCAATCCGGCACCGTGGCATGAGGCTGGAGCTCGTCACGCGGGTAATAGCCTTTGAGATCCAGAACCGGGGTTCCCGGCCAGCCATCCAGACCGGAGACATGGAGCCGGTTCTGCTCCCGCCCGAGCAGGCGAGGGTAACAGAGCCCGATCGGATTGGGGCGACGTGGGCTGCGGGTGCTGAACAGGCCGGGGGTGGGCATGCCATCGCGCGATTCAACGCGGTGCACGAGCGATCCTCCCTGAGCGAGCGCTTCCGCCCGGTCCATGTACAGCACGACTACCACGTGACTGAACTCCTCGATCCCGATGAGTCCCTCTGCCCACTCCGGGTAGATCTCGACAATCGACTCGGCGAACGGATCGAAGTATGTTCCCTCGGCTGTCGTCTCGCCATCATCCATTCCCGGCCGGTGGACGACCCCAATCGCCGTCACGCTGAAGGAGCGTCGTTGCTCCCCGGCCAGGAAATGCTGACCATCACTCATGACCACTGGCTCCCGTCCGGGTGGTCGAACATGTGCCGAAGCCGCACATCGATCGCCTTGGCCATCCCGAGCTCGTCCCCATGCCGGGCCTGGGCATCGGCGACGATCCGGAACACGGATGCGACCAGCAGGCGGGCGCATCGGACAGCTTCCCGGTTCTGCTCCGGTTGATTATCCCAGCCGTGCGAGTCCTCCAAGTCGGTCAGCAGTGATAACGCAACCATCAATCGGCCGGCGACCTCTCCCATCTCACGCGCGTAGTACACGATCAGCGGCCCGATCAGGTCGAGCTCATCGTCACGGAAGACGCGCTCAGCCATCACGCGATTCCCGCCATCGGGCCACTGTGCTTGTCCTGGTCATGGTGCCCTGTCGCCCGTTGCGTCATCCTCTGCACCATCTGGACCGCCTCGGAAACCGCCTTCGCGACCGGATCGGTGAGGCCGATCCCGACCGCATCGACTTCAGCTGGCTGACAGCCGAGGATGTACGCCTTCGCTGGCAGGACACCCAGCGCCCTGGCTAGAATCAGCGCCTTCGACGGGGTCGTATAGTGCATGTCGGCCAGGAAATCACGCCGTTCATGCTCGGCCCATTCCGCCAGGTCGGGCACCTCGGCCAGGAGCAAATGAATGGTGCCGGGAATGCTGCCCCGATCGACAGCGTCGATCACGACAAGCGTGTCATAGCCGTCCATCAGCTCCTGGACAAGGTGGATACCGCCAATGCCGACCTCGATCACGCGCGCGTCGGACCCGAGCGAGTCGCACGCCGCCAACCGCTTGGCGGTTTCGACGCCGAACCCGTCGTCGCCACGCAGGACATTCCCCATCCCGGCAATCAGGATCCTGCTCATGGAATGCGCTGCCCTACCTGGATGCCGGGAGCGGTGGCGACCGCGACCAGGATCGCGCCATCCTGGACCGAAACCGGCAGCACATCGAGCCCCGGTCCCGGCGAGCCATCGGCCCGTTTGCCGGTGCGAACGTCAAAGGCATCATTGTGCCATGGACAGATAACAACCGGAGGCGTGAACAACCCGAGGCTCAAGGGCGCGACGCTTCCCGGGCAGGTGTTGCGAACGGCATGGATCTCGCCTTCGACGTTGGCGACCAGCACGGACCCACCGTCGATGTCGACGCCCACCATCGTCCCCGGTGGCACCGCATCCTGCCGGACGAGCTCGCGGAACACCGGCTGGCGAAGCGGACGCGAGATGCCGATCTGGGTGAGCGGGATGAAATTCGCGGGGCTTGGCTCTTCCCGTGGCACGTCCCGGCGGAGCGGATCAGTGGGAACCAGGTCGTACAGCTCGAGCATGGTGTGAATGATCGAATCCTCGGCGGCGCGATCGACCCATTGGCTCTGATCGTGGTCACGAAGAAAGCCGACGAGGCGGCCAAGTCCCTCCCGGTGAAGCGCATCGACAGTCTGGAGCAGCTCGAAGACGTGCTCCCGGACGTCAGGAAAGGGCAAATCCTCGAATTCCCGCACCAGGTCATCGAGTCGCCGGCAGACGGCCTGGAACTCGACGACTGTCAGGCGCTCATCCTGGTGCACGACACCCTCCGCCATCGGCTCATCCCCGGTCAATGGGAATGAGCATGGGTCCGGCTCTCGCATGCCGCCGGCCCAAGCGTCTGACAGGAGCAGTTCGGGTTGCTGCACTCACCGTGGGCCTGCCCTGTCAGCCCCGCGAACTCGTCGGCGAAACGCCGCCCACCTTCCTTGACACCAAGCTCCGTCAGCGCGTAACGCACAGTCGCGTCCCCGATGGCGGTCACATAGCCCTCCTTGACCAGTTCATCAAGCTGGGCTTTAACCAGCACTGGTTCAGCGACAAGGAACGGCACCAGATCGAGCGGCGTTACAGCCTCTCCCAACCCCTCGCCACGGTACCAATAGAGCACCTGGAGCACCTCGTCTCGCCAGCGTATTGCGTCCAGTGGGTCATGCATCACAGCCTTCCTCCGCCGCCAGCCGCACCGTGCTGACCACCTCACTCAACGCCGCCTCGATGCAGGGAGTGAATCCTGCTCCCCAGCCAGTGTCCTCCGGCTCGACTTCGATCACGACGACCTCCGCGGGCAGGACCTTGAAGTACTGGCACACGATGAGCAGGTTGTCGAGGCTGATGATTCCCATTATCGCCTCACCAATCCGCTCCTGGATCTCCTCCGCGTCCGGCAGGTCGCCGTGCCACCGGTAGCAATGGACATGGCCCGGCTGGCGCCCACGCTCGACCCCGGAGAAGATCACGATCCGCTCATAGCCGGTGGGGCGCGCCTCCATTCGTTGCACGATCGCGATTGGATTGAAGCTCCAGTCATCGACCTCGATGCCAGCGGGCCAATCCAGTTGCCGCAGGTCCGCCGCCAACACCGGGCCGACCGACAAATCACGAAGAAATGGATAGCCAACGCCCGCGATGAGCACCCGTGCCGTGTCCGTCACGGTCACCACGTCAGCGGCCTCGTCTCTCACGCATCGATGCCGCAGCCGCACGTATTCACCTCGCGCACCACGACGTGGTCCGTGCCATCGACATGAACGTGGGTCGTGCACGGCATGCACGGGTCGAAGCTGCGAATCGTGCGGAGGATATCGATCCCCTTGAAGTTCTTTTCGTCGGAAAACTGCTCCAGGATCGGCGTGTTGAGCACCGCCTCTTCATACGGACCGGGGTTCCCCCATGGATCCCTCGGGCTGGCGTTCCATGTCGACGGTGTCAGGATCTGGTAGTTGCTCAGCGCGCCATTGTCGATCGTGGCGTGGTGGGTCAGGAACCCGCGCCCCGCCCCCCAGAACCCGGCGCCGATTCGCTCACCCTTCTTCGGAGGTTCGAATGGCGTATGCACGCGGGTGTGTCCCTGCTTGAGGAGATCCAGCCCGATCATCCAGTTCTCGAAAGCAACAACCGTGGTGAAGGCGAGGTGATAGGCGCGGCCCCGGTTCCGCTCGAAGGCATTCCACACCTCTGGAATTTTCCATTCCATCTCCATCGCCGGCAGCGTGCTCTCGGGCATATGGATCTTCAGGCTCGTGCCCGTCGGTTCGAGGAAACGCTGGTGGGGGAGCACGCCGCCCGCCGCCGTCAGCCAGAGCCGGGCGGAGCATTCGCACTCCATCGCCCGCCGGTCCCAGCGCGGCGCGGTCGACCACGAATACTTCTCGCGCCAGTTCTGGCCGGATGGCTGGGGCTTGGTCTCCTTGTTCCACATGTGATACGGGCTCAGCGGATTGCCAGCGGGATCGGTCTGGTAGCGCGGGTTATCCCACTGCTCGTAGTACGAGTGCTCGATGAATTCCTCGATCCCGATATTCATTGCCTGCAGCTTGGTGGTCACGACCTCGCCATCCACGATCACGCCCGGCGTGGCCCAGCGCCGTTCACCCCAGGCATCGCAGTTCTCGTAGGACGCATCGTAGGCGAACGGATCGTCCCAGATGCCGGAATCGATCATGTTGGCGGGACGCTGACCGACCTTTTTGTACTCGGGATTGGCATCGTAGAAGAAATCGCACAGGTCGTCCCAGATCGCCACCGTCTTCTTGCTGTAATCGAACAGTTGGCTGAGACGGGTGAAGACCTCGTTGAACATGCTGACGGTAACCGTCGTGCTCATGCCGCCGGGGATCACGGTCTCCGGATGCGGGTACTTGGCGCCGATCAGGACGTAGGCCTCGCGCGCCACGCGCGTCATCTGCAGACCGCCCAGGTAAAGGCCCCCGGTCAGGGGATTGAGATCGACCATGATCTCGCCGACGGTGCGGTACCCGTGGATATCGGCATTCGGCGCATTGGCCGTCCGGGCCTTTTCCCAGATTTCCGGATTCGTGGATTGGACAATCGACTGCGAGTAGTCCGGTCCCGCCAGCAGGAACAGGTGGAGCGGATTGTCGTACCAGAACTC
>DASYVY010000312.1:0-2002 GCA_035936535.1 Thermomicrobiales bacterium
TGGTCACCGGTCATGCATAACCACATCCTTTCAAAACATACGAGTTATATATACCGGCGCGAAGGGCTGGTGTCAAGAGGCGATGTGCGGGGTCCGCCGGGACGGGGGATGGATTTCCATAGTCACCGGTCAATGGGACACCTTGGGCACCGGCCGCGCGCCTGACCCGGGCGCCTGGGCACCAGCGCTTGGCGACGCGCCGCTTCCTGAGGCAGCTTCGGATGCTGGGCACCGCGCGTCGTCTCGATCGAGGTTTTTCACCGGGGAGCCGGGGTCAACGCGCCGGTGATTCACCGTAGCCACGCTTGAGGAAGATGCCGCTGCCCGGCCTCGCCAGCGGCGTGTCGTCATGCCGCTCAACATCGTAGAGCGTCTCGCCCCGGCGGAGCGTGCGAACGACCAGCCCGCGCACGGACCGGCCCTCGAACGGCGTCCACTTCTGACGGTCCAGCATCTCGTTGCCCTTCACCGTCCAGACACCGTCCGGGTCGAACAGCACGAGATCGGCATCGGCGCCGATCCGGATCGTGCCCTTGCGTGGGGCCAGCCCGAAGATCTGCGCCGGGTTGGTCGCGATCTGCCGCACGAACTGCTGCCGGCTCATGCCCCGCTTGTTGATGGCCTCGTCCCAGGCCACCGGAAGCAGCGTCTGCACGCCGGGAACGCCGATCGGCGCCGCGAAGATGTCCCGGTCTCCCTGCGACTTGGAGGGAATGGTGGCGGCGACGTGGTCCGAGCAGATCAGGTCGATCGTCTCGTCCAGCACCGATCCCCAGAGCTGATCGATCTCATCCTTGGCGCGCAGGGCCGGGGCGGTCCGCCCGAATCCCGCCAGGTGGTCGAGGTCCTCCAGGCTGAGGGCGAGGTAGTGCGGGCAGGTGCCGGCCGTGACCCGGACGTTCCGGTTGCGGGCATCGTTGATCAGCCGTATCGAGTCCGCCGTCGAGACATGCGAGATATGCAGCCAGCATCCCGTCTGCTCGGCGAGGAACAGCGCGGTGTTGATGGCGGCCGCTTCGACGATTGGCGGTCGCGAGGCGGCGTGCATCCGGGATCCACCGCGCTGGCCGGGCCGGATCGAGGAGTGTTCGGCCTGGATCAGCTGCTCGTGCTCGGCATGGATGCTGAGCGGCAGGTTGAACTCGGCCAGCGCCGACATCGCCGTGAGCAGGTCGCCGTCGTTGACCGTGATCAGCGATTGCCCGATGTCGGCGAGAAAGAGCGCAAAGCCGACCACCCCGGCATCACCCATCGCCCTGATATCGGTCGTCCTTTGGTGCGGTGCCCCGATCCCGCCCCACAACGCGGTATCGACGATCGCATGCTCGGCGATCACCGCGATCCTGTTCTCGAGCGCCCGGACATTCGTCGCGGCGGGCGTCCCGGTCGGCATGTCGATGACGGTCGTGATGCCTCCGGCTGCGGCGGCGGCGCCCCCGGTCTCAGGGGTTTCGAGCGCGTCCGGGTTGGGATCGCCGAAGGCGACCCGGGTGTCGATCGCTCCCGGAAGCACAAGAAGGTCATGGGCGTCGATCCGCTCATCGGCATCGAGGCGGGACGCATCGCTGACGATGGCGCTGATCACCCCGTCCGCGATCACGATATCCGCCCGGAACTGGTCGGTATCGGTGATGATCTGGCCACCATGGACGATCGTACGAAAGGGCATGTCGGGAAACCTTCGAAGGTCGTGGAGGGTGACGGATGCCTTGGTTGGCGATGCACGAGCAGGATAGCTCCGCTGCGATCCATGATGTCACAGAACCCGGCCAACGCGTGAAGTGGCGAGCCCCGGAAGGTGAGTACACCAACCGAGCGAAGGCGACTAGAGCTTGACCTCTCCTATGCGAAGGGATGAGCGACACCCCTCCACTATCGTCACCGGCGCGGTCACGGTATGGTGATGCGCAGCGATCGCCCATGATGGGTTGCAGTCGCGATTCCACGGGAAGGAAGCCGGCCATGTGCGCGGAAGTGACGGACGTTCGAGACGGTACGTCCC
>DASYVY010000313.1:0-2488 GCA_035936535.1 Thermomicrobiales bacterium
ATCTCCGCCGGGGGATCGGTGGCGATCGGCTCAGGCGTCCGGGTAGGGAAGGGAACGGGCGTGTCCGTTGGAGCGGGTTCCAGAGTCTGCGTTGGCTGCACCTGGGTCGGCGGTGGGCTATCCGTGGCGGTCGGTTCCGGACTCCGGGTTGGCAATGGCGCGGGTGTGTCAGTGGGGGCTGGCTCAAGCGTATCGGTGGATACCGGCTGCCCGGTCGGTGTCTCGACGGCCGCTCCTTCGGCATCGGGCGTCAGGTTGAGGTTGGCGACGAGCGCACGGGGCGTGTCGTCATCGCCATCATCGCCGAACTCCCTGAACAGGGCCGCGCCTCCCATCCCCCCGGCCAGGAGGAGCAACAGCAGCAGCGGCAACACCCACAGTCCGAGCCTGGCACGGGAGCGTGGCTCTGCCATTACGGGTACGGCCGCCGGCGCGTTTCCCCTCCGCGCTGACGTTGGCACACCCGTCCTGACGGTATCGGGAGCGATCGCCATCACGGGGCGTGTGGCTTCCGTGACTGCGGGAACGTCACCAATCGCGGCGGTCAACGCCCAGGCCATCGCTGGCGCGTTGACAAAGCGATCCTCGGGCCGCTTGGCGAGCGCCCGCATCACTACGGCGTCAACTTCCGGCGAGATTCGCTGCCCCGGTGCCCGGGCGGACGGCGAGACCGGGCGCGACTGGATGTGCGCTAGCATGAGGGCGATCGTCGTTGGCGCCTCGAATGGCAGCCGGCCGGTCAGCATCTCGTACAGGACCACACCGACCGAATAGAGGTCGGTCGCCTCCGCCAGCGGGCCAGCCTGAGCCTGCTCGGGAGCCATGTACGAAGCAGTGCCGTCGGTGGTGCCGGTGGTTGTCAGCCCCACATCGACCGTCACCCGGGCTATCCCGAAATCCGTGACGCGGGCGATGCCATCGCGCCCAATCATCACGTTCTGAGGCTTGATATCCCGGTGGATGATGCCCGCCTGGTGGACCGCGGCCAGCCCTGCCAACATCTGGAGGGTGATCTCGACCGCCCGCCGCTCCGGCAGCGGCCCATCCCGGACGATCAGATGCTTGAGATCCTCGCCCTCGATGTACTGCATGACCATGTAGAGCAGTTCGCCGTGCTGCCCGAAGTCGTAGACATCGACCACGTTTCCATGGGTCACGAGGGCGGCGGCGCGCGCCTCCCGCTCGACGCTCTGGACAAAGCCCGGGGAGGTCGCATACGTTTGCCGGAGCACCTTGATCGCAACCGAGCGACCGAGCCGCCGATCCCGGCCACGGTACGTGACCGCGAAGGCACCGGAGCCGATCTCCTCGTGCACCTCGAAGCGGCCAGCCAGGACCTGGCCGACCGCGTCGCGAACCGTGCCGGAGTCGGGACGCTGACCGTTCGCGCCTTGCCCGGGCTGCTCCTCAGGTGGCGCGCTATCGATCCACGGATGCTTCTCGGACATGTCTAACTGCATTCTCTCCGGCGGGTGATCATTCCGGATGTCAGCCGTTTCCGTGCGTTCGGGTGTGAGCTGGTGGAGATGTGGAGATGTGGTATCCGTGTTGCATCTGCGGTCATGGCCGAGACGGCACGAGCGGGAGAACTCGCGGTGCCTGCAGATAGTCCCATGCAAGATCGTAGCCGGGCGATTCCGGTCCATCGAGCGGATTCCTCGCGGCACGTTCCGCACCCCGGCGTATCGACGAAACCGGACGGCGAGCCGATCATCCGGGCACAGGGGCTGACCAAGCGGTTTAAGCGGGCCGTCAAGGGACAGGGGTTAAAGGGAACGCTCGCGCATCTCGTCCGGCCGGAGTACACGGACATCACCACCGTGGACGGCGTCAGCCTGGAGATCATGCCCGGCGAGAGCGTCGCCTACGTCGGACCCAATGGCGCCGCGGGCAAGTCGACCACCGTCAAGCTCCTGACCGGCATCCTCGTCCCCACCGCCGGCGAGATCTCTGTCTTCGGGCTTACCCCGTTCGACCACCGGATCCGGAACGCCCGCAACATCGGCGTCGTCTTCAGCCAGCGGACGCAGCTCTGGTGGGATATCCCGGTCCAGGAGTCATTCCGCCTGCTCGGCGACATCTACGAGATTCCGGACGCGACGTTCCGCGCGACCTTCAGCGAGCTCGTCGACCTGCTGGATCGGGAGCCGCTCCTCGCTGTCCCCGCCCGGTAGCTCTCGCTGGGCCAGCGGATGCGCTGCGATCTCGCCGCGTCGCTGATTCACTCGCCGCCCGTGCTCTATCTCGACGAGCCGACGATCGGGCTCGATGTCGCCGTCAAGGCGCGCTTCCGCGAGTTCATCCGTTATACGGACTTCGGGTAGACCGTGGGGGATACTGGAAGGAAATCCGAAAGGAGATCGCGCCATGCCCCGCTGTCTCGTCCTGAAACCGCATCTCGCCGGTAAGGAACTGGAACGCCGGTACCGGGCCAGCCACGATCCCGTCGAACGGAGTCGCTGGCACATGCTCTGGCTGATCGGGTGCG
>DASYVY010000314.1:0-8609 GCA_035936535.1 Thermomicrobiales bacterium
TCCCAACGGCGAGGGGCCGGCCCGCATCGAGCTCCTGTCCTGGAGCGGGCAGGACGACCGTGAGCCCGCCTGGTCGCGGGATGGCAAGTTCCTGGCGTTCACCCGGCAGCGCCCCGATGGGCCGGAGCATGCCGATATCTACGTCTATACGGTCGCGACGAGCGAGCTGAAGAACCTCACCGCGGACAAGGCGAGCACGATCCGCCACTCGCTGGACTGGGTGCCGGGGCGCAATTTGGTTGGCTACGTGACCCGCGAGATCGACTGGCTCTCGATCAGCGTCATCAATGCCGACAACAAGGCCGGCTGGACCGTGACCCGGGAGACGGGCGACAAGACGGACGTCCGGTTCGCGCCCAAGGAAGCGCGGATGCTCTATATCCGCACCGAGGGGTTCGCCACCGTCTGTTGCGAGCGTGGCCTGCATGCCTCGGGATCGGTCGCGCTCGACCCGGGTGAGGGGACGGTTTACTCACCACGATGGCTCGGCGACAAGCGGGTGATCTATGGCTTCAGCGCGCCGCAACGGCCGTTTGGATTTCTGGTCCAGGACAACTCGGCCAGCGCCGACCGCATCGCCCTGCAGGTGCCCGAGGCTCCCCCGACCATGGGCGTCCAGCTGAGGCAGCCGATTCCCTTTGAATTCGAAGTCGGCGAGGACGAGCAATTCTCCGGGTTGCTCTATCGCTCCGAGGGTACGGTCGGGCCCGCTCCGGGGATCGTTTACGTGCCGGATGGTCCGCTCGCCACGCGGTACGGCTCGTTCCAGATCGAGGAGCAGGCGCTGGCGAGCACCGGGATGACGGTGTTGACGCCGGTGCTCCATGGCGCGACCGGGTTCGGCGCTGGAGTCGAGCAGGACCTCGCCGACTACGCCGACGGGGAGCTCGAGGTCAGCGATCTCGCCGAAGCGGGCCGGGCGCTGGCGGACGCCCTCGATATAGATGCCGCCAAGCTCGCGCTGATCGGGCATGGCTACGGAGGCACGCTCGCCCTGCTGACGGCCGGTGCCCGGCCTGGTGTCTATACCGCCGTGGTCGCGATCGATCCGATCACGGACTGGACGGCCGAGCTCGAAGGGGCCGATGCGACCTGGCGCACCTGGGTCACCCGCCAATATGGCCTGCCACGGACCAATCCTGACCGCTACGCCCTGCGATCACCGGCGACGTTCGGGGCGGTGATCGGAGTGCCACTCATCCTGGTGACAACGGCCTCCGCACCGGACTACAGGCGGGAGCAGTTCGAGCTGTTTGCCCGGTACCTTGACGAGAGCGGCGTCGCCTACGAGCGGATCGACGCCGGGGAAGAGCCGATCGGCGCGACGCTCCAGTCCGTCGCGACATTGCTGACCGGCCGCTTCCGGACGGGCGACATCGATGAGATTGCCCCGGCTGCGGAGGACGCGACGGGGGATGCCCGTCCGGAGGCCGTGTAACGTTGCCACCGGAAGCCGGATCCCTGTTGTAGCAGCCCCGCCGGGACGCCTCAACGCTTGGCGCCAAGCCAGCGATGCCGTCCATCAGGTTGGGACGGCATCGCGGGACATGGTGGTTGGACGTACACTGGCACCAGCACCGGGCATCCGGCTGACTCGCGTTGAGCCGCGATGCCGGCAGTCGCTGGAGACGGGGTCGCGTTGCGCCGCACATGGGTGATAATCCCGGCTCTTCCTTCGTTTGGTCAATCCGGTCTCGCCCTGCTCTTGAAGAGCATCGCAGTCCGGAGTCACAGGACTCTTTCCATGCTCCAGCGCTCGGCACGCACCGCGTCGTATTCCCATGACACACGGATAACCCGGAGAGGGTTCGTCGCCGTTGGCGGTACCCTGGCAACGGCGACCGCCGCCGGGTTCCTTGCGACGGACAACTCTGATAACGCCGGGGTGCCCGCTCCCCAGGGAAATTCCGCGCTGACCGCCCAGACGTTGGCGGCGAGCCCTTCGGCAACTCCCGGCACGCCGGAAGCGATCGAACGGGTCGAGCGGGTCGACCCGGCGGACGTGATCGAGGAGATAAGCGTCCGCGAGTTGCGTGACTATCTCGATAGCGGGGCGTTCACCGTTGTCGAGCTGGTGACGGCCTGTCTCGATCGCATCGACCGGCTGGACGGTCGGTCGACCGATCTGGGAGCAATGATCGAGATCAACCCGGACGCCCGGGCGATCGCCGGGGAGCTCGACGACGAACTCGAGCAAGGCGACCATCGGGGCCCCTTGCACGGGATCCCCGTCGTGCTCAAGGACATCATCGCCACCGACGACGAGATGGGAACTACGGCCGGATCGCTCGCCCTCGCGGACAATCCCGTCGCAAAGGACGCGTTCATTGTCGAGCGCCTTCGCGACGCTGGCGCGGTGATCCTCGGCAAGACCAACCTGACAGAGTGGTCCAACTTCATGGGCAGTAACGCAACGAGCGGGTTCAGCGCCCGAGGCGGGCTGACGGTCAACCCGCATCATCTGGACTACTCCCCTTCCGGTTCCAGCTCCGGGTCGGCGGTCGCGGTGGCCGCGAGTTATGTCCCGCTGGCGATCGGGTCGGAGACCAACGCCTCGATCATCTCCCCGGCATCGACAAACGGGGTGGTCGGCATGAAGCCAACCGTCGGGCTCGTGAGCCGGGCGGGGGTGATCCCGATCTCCTTCTCGCAGGACTCGCTGGGCCCGATCGCGCGATCCGTCGAGGACGCGGCGATCCTGCTCAGCGCGATCGCCGGCGTCGATCCGGACGATCCCTCCCAAGGCATTGCCGAGGACAGCAGCCCGGCGTCGGAGTTCGCCCGCTCCCCGGTTCCGGAGCCGGGCACGATCGACTACACCGGTGCCCTTGACGCTGATGGCCTCGACGGTGCCCGGATCGGGCTTTGCCGGACGCTGTTTGGCTTCGATCCGCGCGCGGACGCCGCGATGGACGAGGCGATCGAGACGATGCGGGATGCCGGCGCCGAGATCGTGGACGATGTCTACATCGAGTCCTACGTCACGTTCAGCGAGCGGGCCAACAACTACACGGTCCTGCTCACCGAGTTCGCCTGGGGGCTGACCGAGTTCCTGGAGACGTACATGCCCGATGGACCGGTAGGCACGATCCAGGAGATCGTCGATTTCAATCTCGCCAACGCGGAGGATGCGCTCCAGGAGCGGGACCAGAGCGGGCTCACCGATGCGCTCGGAGCGCGATCGATCGATGACCCGGTGTACGAGGATGTCCGCACGACGAACCAGCGGTTGCTCCGGGCCGAGGGAATCGACGCCGTGATGGACGAGCTGGAGCTTGACGCGATGGTCGCGCCCTCCGCCGCCATCGCCGCATCGTTGACGGGCGCCGGGGAAACCTACTACGGGTCCTCCGCGGAACCCGCCAGCGTGGCGGGCTACCCCTCGATCACGATTCCGATCGGGCTGGTGAACGGGCTTCCGGCCGGGATCCATTTCTTCGGACGGGCCTTCAGCGAGGAGACGCTGCTGAAGTTGGCCTACAGCCTGGAGCAGGCGCTTCCCGAACGGGAGCCACCAACCTACATCGAGCGCGGCGAACCCCTCCCCGAGGACTGATCGTCAACACCATCAGCATCACAGTCATGCCATGTACCCGCTTGCGGCGTGCGAGCCTGCCGGAAACACGGGGATGGCCAGTGCAACGGGCGCATGATGCACCGGATCTTGCGACGACTAGGGTTGAGATCTTTCAAGCTCGATGACTCACCCGGAGGTCCGCTGATGCGACGATCCATTCCCGCCACCATCGCCCTCTTTCTCCTGACACTCCTGCTCTCCTGGCCGTCGCTGCCGGGTGCGCTTGCCAACCAGCCGTCGAATCTGTCCCCGGTTTGTGACGATCCGGCGACCCCGCAGGCGAGTCCGGTCACGGAGGGCGCGGGCGTACCCCTCGTTCCGATCCTGGACGGACCGATCGGGGTGTTCCACAGTGACGCCAGCGAGATCGAGCTGGAACACGGCAACGCACTTGTGTGGCGCAGCGGGGAGCGTGGGGTGCTGCTGCTGCACGGTGCGGCCTATGACGCGTTGAGCTGGGATCCCCAGGCCCAGGCACTGGCCAGTCAGGGCTACACGGTACTGGCACTGGAAGAGCTCTCGCCGGATGCGGTGCGTGATGGCATCAGCTACCTGCTGGATGCCTGCAACACATCGGGGGTCACGGTGATCGGCGCGAGCGCGGGCGGCGGCCCGGCGCTGACGGCACTGGCGGACGATCCGGCGGGGATCTCCGGGCTGATCCTGCTCGGAGCGACCGGTGATGTCGGCGGTCTCGGAGAGTATCCCAAGCTGTTCGTCGCGAGCGAGGATGAAGGGCTCGCTGAGCGGCTCACGACAATGGCAGATCAAGCCCCTGGAGACCGGAACGAGACGTTGATCCTGCCCGGTTCGGCACATGCCCAGGCGGTCTTCGAGTCGGCACAGGGAGATGCCCTGGTCGATGCGATCCTCACCTTCCTCAATGACACGGCCGCCTGGGACGAGTAGGTGGACCGGTAGACATCCTTGATCAGCCGTGAAAAGGCCAGAGGAATAGCAGGCCAATCCGCCATGTAGTGGCCGGTCTTGTGCCGGCCAGCCCACCGGTGACCGGTCTATACACTTGTGCCGGCCAGCCCACGATGGGGACGAACGTGTCCCCGGCCTGTGTCGGGGTGAGCACGCGTGCGACGATCGTTCCGCAACTGCCTATGAGCGGATGCGGTCCATTCCTTCAGTCAGAATGACGGACCTGTAATGTGTCAGGCGGCAACCACTTGATGCGGCTTCGCCGCATAGGGACGATCGTGTATCGTCCCCTACGCATGCCGAGCACACGTGCGGTGCACACGGAAGTGACAGCCTGTGATGGCGGAGGGCGTGGTACCGTGTGACTTTGACTCGTTTGGAACAAGGGTGATCGCACAGGACAGGGGGCGCTCATGGGCCAGCAGGGCCGGAACGCGGGGCACCGCACCGGCAATCTCGATCGCCGGGCACTGATCAAGGGAACCGCCGCCGCGGTCGCCGCCGGGGCGATTGCCGACGCGACATCCGCCGGTACCACGGCGCAGGGGAAGACCGATCCGATGAGCACGCGGGCGTTCAGGGCGCAGGATGGCGCCACACCAGGTGTCGAGTCGATGTCGGTCGCCGATCTGCAGGCCGCCCTTGGCAATGGGGAGATGACGGTCCGGCAGTTGGTCCAGGCGTGTCTCGACCGGATCGCCGAGCTGGACGGAGAGGGACCGGCGCTCAATGCCGTGATCGAACTCAACCCGGGCGCACTGGCGATCGCCGACGAGCTCGACGCCGAGTTGCAGGCGGGAACGCCGCGCAGTCCCTTTCATGGTATCCCCGTGCTGATCAAGGACAACATCGCGACGGCGGACGGCATGGAAACCACGGCCGGCTCGCTGGCACTGGTTGGGCTCAAGCCGGTCGAGGACTCGACGGTCGCGCGGCTGCTGCGGGAGGCTGGCGCGGTGATCCTCGGCAAGACCAACCTCAGCGAATGGGCGAACATCCGCTCGTTCCAGTCGACCAGTGGCTGGAGCGGTCGCGGCGGACAGACGCTCAACCCCTATCAGCTCGACCGCAACCCGTCCGGGTCGAGCTCGGGGTCGGCCGCCGCGGTCGCCGCGGGGTACGTGCCCGTCTCGATCGGCACGGAGACAAACGGTTCGATCGTCTCCCCCGCCGGGCATTGCGGCGTGGTCGGGATCAAGCCGACGGTCGGGCTGGTGAGCCGGTTCGGGGTGATCCCGATCTCCCACTCGCAGGATACGATCGGGTCGATGGCGCGTTCGGTGGCCGATGCCGCGGCCCTGCTCAACGTGCTCGCGGTACAGGACGAGGAGGATCCCGCCCAGGGCGGACCTTCGTTCCAGGCGGCGGAAGCGGTCAACAGTGCCGCTCCGGCGACGGCCGCGATCCCGGAAGACCAGTTCCCGGTCTATCCGCCGAAACCGGCGGGCGGCGTTCCCGTCATCGACTACACGGCGGAGCTCGATCCTTCCGGGTTGCAGGGCGCCAGGATCGGGGTGCTGCGGTCGGCGGTCGGGTTCAGCCCGCTTGCGGACAAGGTGTTCGATGACTCGCTCGCGGCGCTCAGGGAGGCCGGGGCCGAGGTCATCGACCCTGTGGAAATGCCGTCCGCCGCGGAGATCTCCAGCACCCCGGACGGCCTGGAGCTGCTGCTCTGGGAGCTGAAGGCCGATCTCGCCGCCTATTTCACCCGGTTCCTCCCGCCGGACTCGCCGATCCGGTCGCTTGCGGACGTGATCGCCTTCAACAATGCGCACCCGGAAGAGGAGATGCCGTACTTCGATCAGAGCCTGTTCCTGCTCGCCGAGGCAAAGACGGGCCTCGACGACCCGGAGTACATCGCGGCGGCCTCCCGGTTGCAGCAGCTGGGCCGCGCCAACGGCATCGACGCGGTGCTGCGGGAGTACCAGCTCGACGCGATCGTGGCCCCAACGAATGCCCCTTCGACCAAAATCGACCTGGTGAACGGGGATCATTTCCTCGGCGGCTCCTCCACGCCGGCCGCCATCGCGGGGTACCCGCTGATCACGGTGCCGGCCGGCTATCGCTTCGGGCTGCCAGTCGGGGTTACGTTCATGGGAACGGCGTACTCGGAAGCGACGCTGGTCAGGCTGGCGTATGCTTTCGAGCAGCGCATCGCGGTCTGGCAGCCGCCAGAATTCGTTCCCGGTTCGGTGATCCCACCGGAACCCGACCCGGATGTCGCCACCCCGGCCAGGTGATCGGGGTACGCCCGTGGGCCGACACGATCGCTGCTGGTGATGCGCGCTGGTCCACGAGTTTCACCTCGCCGCTTCGGTACGGGGGGCGGTGACGCCCCCGCCGATTCGACGTGAGCCGGGAACTGCCGTTGCCTGACGCGACTGGGACGACGAGACCATGACCGATCGCTCGCCAACTGATCCTCCCGAAAGCGATCGCGTGCCATCGGAGCCGGGAGACGTGGCGGACTCCGGATCGCGGGATGTGCGCCCGTCCGGCGAGTCGGGATCGACCAGATCGGAAACCCACGTCCGGACGGCCGCCGTGCCATCCCGCCGGGTCACGGCCAGGCCGGACGGCACCGGGCCGACTTCGGGGAGGCAACCCCGGCCGGATTCCGACCGGAGCTGGGCCTGGCCGCTGATCAACCTGATCGGGTTGCTCGTCGTCGTGCTGGTCAATGCCCTGGCCAACCTGCTGCCCTTCAACGATCAAACCACGGCCGATGTGGTCAACAGGGATCCGGTCCCGTTCCAGCCCGCCGGATGGGTCTTCGGGATCTGGGGGCTGATCTACATCCTCCTCGGTGTCTTCGTGATCTACGGGCTGCTGCCGGCGGGGCGG
Source organism: Thermomicrobiales bacterium (assembly GCA_035936535.1). Classification (GTDB taxonomy): domain Bacteria; phylum Chloroflexota; class Chloroflexia; order Thermomicrobiales; family UBA6265; genus CADCWJ01. The sequence continues at coordinate 7,352 of DASYVY010000314.1, forward strand.
CGCGACAGGCGGCTGCAACAGATCAGCCCCCTCTTCCTGATCACGAATATCGCCAACATCACCTGGTTGGTGCTGTGGCATTGGGAACGATTCGCGGCCTCGCTGGTCGTTATGGTCGTGCTGCTGGTCACCCTGATCGCGATCTATATCGCGGTTCGGGTCAGGAATCGTCCGTCGCCGGACGCTCCGCGCCACACGAAGCTGCAGCGGCTGATCCTGTGGGTGCCGTTCAGTATCTACCTCGGCTGGATCTTCGTCGCGGCGCTCGCCAACCTGATGGTCTGGCTGGATCGCTCAGGATGGGACGGCGGGCCATTTTCCTACAATGTCTGGGCTGCCCTGTTCATCGTCGCCGGAGCGCTTGTTGCCGCCCTGTTCGCCTTTGTCTGGAACGATGCCCTGATTCCGCTCGTGTTCGTCTGGGCATTCATCGGGATCGCGCAGCGACAGTGGGGAGAATCGGCGCTGGTGAGCGTAACCGCGATCGTGTTCACCGTTGTCGCGGCCGCGCTCGCCGCCGTGGCGATGTTGCTTGCCTTCGATCGCACATCGAACCTCGGTCGCTTCGGGCGGTCGCCGGCGTCGTCCGCGCCGCAGAGCGTCACGGTGACGCGCTCGGGGGGAACGCCGGATCGCACCCCATAGGCATCCGTGACCCATGGGGGTGGCGCGGTCGCCGTGATGTCCCGTGGCGGGTGCCAGGCGGACGGGAGCAAGCCGGACACCAATCGTCCTGTCCTCTAGCCCGATCCGCTCGCCTGTTGATCATCACCTATTTCCCGGATTCCGCGTATTCATGTATTCTGGACAACCAACCCGGTCGTCGAGGGGTCCGTGGCATCCGGGCCGCACCCTGCTCGCCTGGCCGGTCTCGAAGGAGATACCAGGATGCTGAGGCGCTTCACCGTCATGCTGGTCGCCGTCACCGCGCTGCTCGGGTCGTCGTTGGCCCTCGCCCAGTCGGACGAGCCTACCGTCGCGACGAGCGATACCCCGGAGCTCGGGACGTTCCTGACGGATGCCGAGGGAAGGACCCTCTACATGTTCACCATGGACGAACCTGGAACGAGCAACTGCAGCGGTGACTGCCTCGCGAACTGGCCGGCGTTTGTGGCGGAAGAGCCATTGACCCTGCCGGATGGGGTTCCGGGCGAGTTGACCCAGATCACGCGAGAGGATGGCTCCCAGCAGGTCGCCTACAACGACATGCCGCTGTACTACTACGCGGCTGACACCGCGGCCGGTGACACCACTGGCC
>DASYVY010000315.1:0-3457 GCA_035936535.1 Thermomicrobiales bacterium
TGGGTCAGACGTTGCCCTTGCCGCGGTTCGCGCACCGGTTTCCCTGCGCAACGAGGCGTACGGGATGTGTTGGAGCAAACAGCGATGATGACCACTACCACCATATCGAAACCCGTCCAAGCACGGACGTTTCTCTCCCCCGGTCAGCGGTTCCAGTCGTCAGATGTCCTCCCGGATCACGATGGAGCCGAGCTGATCGTCTCCCGCCTGGTCCGGGATCCGCTCGGTCTGTTGCACGTTGTCCTGCGCGCCGCTGATGGCCGGGAAATCAGTGCCTATGCCGAGCAGGTCGAGGCGGCAATCGCCGAAGGTCATCTGGCACCGATTGCGTCGGCCGAAAACTTCGCGATCCGTGCGTGATTCGAGAAGCCGAGCAAGCGCCTTCTGGCGATGAGCCCCTCCCTGGCGCTTCTCCAGCGACCGCTCGGGGCTCCTGAACCGTCAGCCACGCCGGACGATGAACCGGCTCATTCCAGATGAACACGCATTGACAGAACACTCCTCGGGGTTCACCGCCCCGAGGAGTGTTCTGTCAATCCGGGATTAGCCGGAGCCTGTCATGATCGGCGATCAGCCGCAGGATGACGCGTCGGCGCTCAGCGTGTAGGTCGCCGGGCCCTCTTCATAGCCCATCACGAATTCGTCGCCGCACGCGTTGGTGAACACCGTGTTCACACCCGAGGACGTCGTCACTTCGAACGTCGACCCCGCGACGGCGCCCGAACTGCTTCCGGCCGGCAACGGACCATTGAATACCTCGACTCCGTCCGCCACGATCGAGAGGGTGAGGTCCACCTGGGCAGTGACGTTGATGGTGGCGGTGAACCCGCCCTCACCACTTGCTGCGGGCTCCTCGGCGGCCGCCTCCGTCACCTCGTCGGTCTCTTCCTCCGCAAGCGTGTCTTCCTCGGCGTTTGCGGCGGCATTCTCCTCCTCGGCTTCGGTCGTGGCGTCCGGCTCGTCTTCAGCAGCCGTCGCGCCGGCGTCGTCATCAACCGACGCGCCGAGCGCGGCAAACACGAATGATGCGGGTTCGGAACCGGAGTTGCTAACCATGCCCTCGCCGCGGATCAACTGTCCCTGGCCATCCGCCAGCACGCCGAGCCCCCGCTCGTCCTCGACTTCGACCTCACCAGCGGTGACCATCAGCAACGCCGGACCGGTGTGCGAAGGAAGGTCGAACTCGTCGCCCGGATCCAGCTCGAACCGGATCAGCTCCGAGTCATAGACGCCTTCTTCATACTGATCGATCAGCGGGCTCTCATAGAATGCATCGTCGGCGACATTGTCCGGATCGACGATCTCGAACATCCAGACCGTTGCATCACCGCCTTCGGAGGTGAACGTGTAGGGATCATCACCGGCCCGGAAATACGCCTCACCCGGCTCGATCAGGGCGCGCTTTGCCGTTACATCGTTCCGGATGATCGTCTCGCCGTCGCGTTGCAGGACATGCGCGGCAGCTCCCGCCTCCGCCTGATCGCCGGATATCTCGATCTCGCGAACCTGCCAGACAGCCTGGTCCCCCTCAAGGAACGCGAGACCCTGGGAGATCACCGCGGGATGCCCCGGCTCCAGGGCGGATTCACCTGGGGAAGCCGATTCCTCACTCGCCTCCTCATCGGTGGTCGGCGTCGACTCGTCGGACGCCTGGTTATCGCCCTCATCCTCTTCCGGGGCTGGGGTGGCCTCGACCTCACCCTCGTCGCCACTGGTCTGGGTCGCGTCCGGTGTTTCGGTCGCATCGTCGGAATCTTGGGCGATCGCGTTCGGGACCGCCACGATCGACGCCACGAGGACCAGGATCGTGAGCAGGGTAGCACCCTGCAAACCGATACGACGCACCGCGCCCGTTACACCAGACATGGGACTTCCCTCCCGGAATCCACGCAAGCTCATGGAGCACCTCTCTCTTCCCCGTCAACCATCGCCGGCGCTGGTGCAGGGCTGTCGTCGTCACGTTGCCGGACCGGGATCATCGGCTGCTGTCAGCGCAGATCGTTCACGTTGCATTCGGGCTGGTGTGATTCCCGGGCTACCCTTACAACGCACCAGGACGGTTCCGGTGTTACGGTAGCACTTCTGAAAGAGCGTTGTGAACGTATCCACCTATCATACGGCACCGCGCACCTTCCCGCCCGTTACCCATGCACGCATCCAGCCGGTGGCGGGGTGTACACTTGCCCGGGAATTCCTCCAAATGGCGTAGCCTGATGACGCAGCTCCTGGAAGCGCGCATCGAACGGACCTTTCCTGCATACGCCAGGAAGCCAGTAGCGAGTTCCTTCGACGGGTATCCCGCCAGTTGACCGGCCATGGCAGGCCAGCACCGGGTCTTTGTGATCCCAACTTCCGAGCTACCAGACCACCAGATCGAGCGCACCGCCAAGATCGCTTCCGGCATGACATGTGAACCGCTGCGTTCCCCGTCTTGCGACACGTCCTTCCGAGCACGTCCGATGAGGCTTCGAGGTATCCCGTGACCGACGACGCTTCCAAGCAAAACTCCCGCCGTCGCCAGCGGGACGAGCAGCACGTCCAGCGGACGCCCGCAGAGCCGAGTCTCCTGCTTGCGATGACGGTCCTACTCGCCCTGGTTGTGATCGGCCTGGGATTCTGGGCGTTCGATCAGCGCTCCAGTCTTCACGATGTTCAAGGGGAGATCACCCGCCTGGAACGCGAGCTTTCGCGACTGCGGGAGAATGCCGATTCCACATCCTATCGGCTAATGGCTACTCCGGATGGTCCCCCTTCCGCCTCAGGTACGGCCTTTCTGTCGCTCTCGGGATCGGGAGTTTTGGCTGTCTCCAACCTTCCGGCGCCGCGATCGGGCCAGGGCTATCAGATCTGGTACTTTCCCACCGGCGGAGAACGGGCGACTCCCGGTGGATTCCTGACACTTGACGCCAATGGCCAAGGGTTTGCGCTGCTGCCGGCCGACGCAGCCCCAGCCGCCACGATCGGTATCTCGCTGGAACCGACCGAGGGCAGCTCCCGCCCTACCGGCCCGCTGCTGATCACCGGATCGCTGGGCGGTGCTCGTGGCTAAACCAGTTGTGACCGGACGTACCTCCGGAAGACCTGCCGCGAGCGTTCGCGCCGTAGTGCCGGGAACTCGTCCGCCAATCACCCCGCTCGTCCGCGAGCCGGCCCCAGCCATCATGGAGCGCGTGCCCGCTCCCTCTACATCACCGGCAGAGCATCGCTCCGTGTCGCTGGCTGATTGGCTCTGGCTCGGCGTTGCGTTGCTGCTCTCCCTGGCGGTCCGCATTCCATTCTTTCGCATCCCGCTGTTGGCCGACGAAGGCGGCTACGCCTATGCGACGACCGGTTGGTTGGAAGGGACGGGACACCTCTACGATGACCTCTGGATCAGTCGACCCCAGGGCATCTTCTTCATCTACGCCGGGATTCTCGATCTCTTCGGTGGCGACAGTGTGGCATTTCGATTCGCTGC
>DASYVY010000316.1:0-7976 GCA_035936535.1 Thermomicrobiales bacterium
GCAGTAGACCACGTCGAAGCTGCTGTCCTCATGCGCAATGTTGTAGATGTCGCCGGTCGAGAACGTCGCCCGGGGGTTGCGAAGCTGCGCCAGCTTGACGGATTCCTCAAGGACATCGAAGCCGGTAATCCTGGCCTCGGGCATCGCCTTGAGAAAGGCGTCCGCGACGAATCCCTCACCGCAACCGGCATCGAGCAGTGTTTCGGGATGGAGCGCGCTCACGATATCGGTAATCTTGGCGTGGAACCGATCAATGAGTTTGCGCTGCAGCGGGTTATCACTCGTGTGCTTGTGATAGTTGCTCGTGTTGACATCGACCTGACCCGAATACCGGTATGTAGGACTGATACTCAACGACCTTCTCCTTCATGTGGTGGGCAGGGGGGACAATCCACGGGTACAGGCCAGTCAGCGGGCTCCGGAGGATGTGCGGTTCCAGACGGTCTCGCCCGCCTCTATCGAGCATGGCCGGGAGTCCATCGCGCCACATCTCGGCCGCTGATCCTGAGGAGCACATTCACACGGAATGACGCTCGGAAGGGCCTCCAACGGGTTGTCATACCCGCGATGTACGCGCCGCATCTTCCCGTTCCCTGAACTGCGAAGGATCGCGGACAGGACCGCGCCGCGATATGACCCAGCGCGTGCCAAGATACAGGATGGGAATGGCGGCGAAGAGCGCGAACCGGTAGATGAGCGCGGCGGCGACCACTTCCCGGCCCGGGGCATCGGCGAGGCGGGCCACGACGTACATCAATGCCTCGCGCACCACCGCCCCGCCGGGAATGGGGCTAAGCATGCCGACGAGGATCGGCAGCGTTGTGAGCCCCAGGATGAACTCGAATGAGGTCGGCACCCCCAGGGACCACACCAGCATGCCGAGCACGATCCCCTGGATCACCCAGTAGACCGTCGTGACAACAAGGGCAAGAAGCGCTTCCCAGGGCCGGTCCTTCGGCGCCATAACGATCCGGCCGAGCGAGGTGATGACGTGCCGCCGCTTCGCCGCCGTGCGCATGAACCACAAAGCTGCGGTGATGACGATGACGACGATCGCAATTGCGGCAATGGCATACAGCGTTGCGGATCGTGCCAGCTCGCCGCGAACCTCGCCCAGCGACCCTTCCGCCAGGCCGAACCAGAGCAGCGTTCCCGCCCCGAGAACCAGGATATCGACGCCAATCTCCCAGATCGCGATCGTTCCGGTCGCCCGGGCATCGAGCCCGAGCGCCCGCTTGGTGAGCGCCGCCCGTGAAGGCACCGCGAGCCCTATTGGTGCCGCGTAGTTGATCACCACCGACGTGAGGAAGGCCTCCGCCGCTCGTGGCATATCGGAATGACCCTGGGCCATCCGGACCAGCATGTGCCACCGAAAGCAGAGCAGCCAGAGGCTGCCGACATAGATCGGCGCGGCTACCGCCAGCAAGCCGAGGTCGGCATCGGCCATGGCGCGGACAACGTCCCTGAGCGCACCCTGATACCACAGGAGGACAAGGGCAAGCACGATGCTGCCGGCAAAGATAAGCGGAGTCGGGATACCGGACAGCCGCCCAAACACCGACCGTTTCGGTGGAGGCGGGGTCCCTGCTTCACCGGCCGCGGTGGAGTGGGATGCCTGCCCCGGTCGCTCGCGCGGACCTTGCGTCACCCGTCGGCCCCGGAGGGGATATCGGTGCTGTCTCTCGCATCGAACTGGGGACGGTTGGAGAGGCCGCTGGTTTCGCGCAGCGAAGTCTGCTGAGCCGTGCGGGGCGCGTTGGAGCCGTGGGCTTGGAACTCGCCGAGCAGCCCGAGTCCGAAGAATTGCGTGCCGATCACCACCAGCAGGACTGCAAGCAGCAGCGCGGGGCGGGTCCCGATCGCCTGATCGAAAACGACGCGCTCGATCGTCATCCACAAGCCCAGCAGAATACCGAGGGCCATGAAGAGCAGACCTGGAAGGCCAAAGAGGTGCATCGGGCGCTGGCGGTACTGCGTCAGGAAGATGACCGTGAAAAGGTCGAGGAATCCCTTGGTCAGCCGTGACCATCCGTACTTGGAGGAACCCCACTTCCGCGCATGGTGCTTGACCGGAAGCTCGCCGATCCGGAAGCCTTCGGCACTCGCGAGGACAGGCGTGAACCGGTGAAGCTCGCCATAAAGCCGGATGGACGATGTGACTTCCCGGCGGTACGCCTTGAAACCACAGTTGAAGTCGTGCAACTGCACGCCGGAGCTCTTGCGGACGGCCCAGTTGAACACCCGGCTCGGCGCGGTTTTGCCCAGCGGGTCCTGGCGACGCTGCTTCCAGCCGGAAACGAGGTCGTAGCCGTCGTCGAGCATCTTCAGGAAGCGCGGCAACTCGTTAGGATCGTCCTGGAGATCACCATCCATGGTGATCACGACATCCCCCTGAGCGATCGCGAACCCGTTCGACAGCGCCTTGGCCTTGCCGAAATTGCGACGATGCCGCAGGCCGACGATTCGTGGGTCATCGTTACCGAGATCGGTGATCAGCTTCCACGTGCTGTCGGACGAACCGTCGTCGACAAAGATGATCTCGTAGGGAAGCCCGATTCCGGCAAGGGCGGATTCAAGTCGCTGTTGCAGCTCCCGGATGTTGCCTTCCTCATTCATGACCGGGATCAGGATCGACAGCGAATGGATCGGAAGCTCGCGAACATCCGCGAGCATTGACGACTGTGCCGAAATATCGTGGTCGGTCCGCAGGGCACGGTCGCCGGGCAGGTGTCGAGTGCCGGTCGTGGTGGAGGCTTGGGTCTGTGTGTCTGAAGGAGAGAGCGCTGCATCCACTCTTGACGTACTCCCGACTGATTGGTGTGACAAGGCGTGCTGCGCGCTCACTGGCATCCAGATCGCCACGGTGGCCGGACGTGCGGTCCCGTTTACAACCGGATGACTATAGTGCTATCCGGACCGCCCACGCAACAATCGCCGGTATGCCCAAACCGGGATACCGCGCTCATGGACGACGATCAGGGATTGGGATTCGACGCAGGCGTGAACCCCGGACGCTGGTCCTAATCCGCCAACGGCACGCCGGGGGTCGCGATACTAGTCATGTAGGCTTTTGAGTCATCGTCCGTGGCGATGTACACCTCGGCATACGCGGACGCATTCCCGGGAAAGGCGAACGTCTGCATGGCGCCCCCGTCCTGATCGACTTTCAGGATGGACAGCCACTTTTCCTCACCCTCGCGGTCCACGCACCAGAGCGAGTGCTCTTTTCGCGGATCGAGGTTCCAGGCGACGACCACGCCGATACTCTCGTCCATGTCGACTCCCAGCCGGCTGCTTCCGTTGCAATCACTGCAACTCGGCTCCGCGTCCATGGAAAAGAGCCGGAACTCTCCCGCACTGTTTCCCCTCGCATTGGCCTGCTGCAGGGTCGCGAGTTCGGACTCGTGCTCATCGATCGTGTTCTGGAGGCTATTGGCCCAGGCAAGAACGCCGATCAGCGCGATTGCCAGGGGAGCGATGAGCGCCGCCGGCAGCACCCGCGACCAACGTCGAGTGGTGGCACGCGGGGTTTGCCCCGTTTCGGCAGGAGCGCTGACGATGGCGGGCCGCGAAGACACGGGCGGGACCGCGACGATCGGCCCGGTGGCGTCCGCGGCGATTCGCTCCATTAACGCGGATCGCACGTTGGCGGACAGTGGAGCGACCGGCGGGGACAGGAACGCGAGCCGTGCGGTCACGCTCTCGGCGGCGTCGACAAGCTCGCGGCACCGCTCGCACCATCGGAGATGTTGGTCCACCAGGCCACGGTCGAATCGATCGAGTGCCCCAAGCGCGTAGCCGGCGGCATGCTCTTCCGTGAACGCGCATTGGGCCCGGGACGGGTCATCGTGGTCTGCGGCCGATTCATCCGCTCTGCCGTTCAAACCAACTCCACCTCTTGTTTCTCAAGATAATCGCGCAGTTTTCGGATGCCGAGCCGCATGCGGGTCTTGACCGTGCCCAAGGGTTCCTGGAGCTCTTCGGCAATCTCGCGCTGGGTCAGTCCCTCGAAGTACGCCATGGTGATCGCGTTGCGCTGTGCGGCAGGCAAGGTCTCCATCGCTTCGGAAATCTGTTCGCGGAGTGCGCTCATCAAGGCACGATCCTCGACAGACGGGTCCTGATCCCGGACATTTTCCAGGAGCAGGGCGGGATCCGCCGCATCCGCCCGCTGCGGACGGCGGCCCCGTCGTCTGAGCTCGTCGATCGCCATGTTGTGGGTAATGCTGAGAAGCCAGGTTATGTACGAGCCGCGCTGCGGTGAATAGGCACGAGCCTGTTTCCAGCAACGGAAAAAGACTTCTTGCAGCAGCTCCTCAGCAATCGCCCGATCGCCGAGGATGCGCACCGCAAAGGAGAAGACGGCACCCGAGTAGCGATCGTACAGCACCCCAATGGCGGCCTGATTCCCGTCCGCGGTCATCTCCATCAGCTCGGCGTCGCTCAGGTTGAGCAACCCCTGACCGTCCGAGCCTTGCCTGTCGGTCACGGCACATGCCTTTGGCGACTCTGTGCACGACGGACAGCGCGATCGGTCTGCATTGGTCTACGTGCGGACAGCGCGTTCGGATTGCGGTGAAGCATCAATGCGCACCTTGCGAGATCGTGGACGATTCATGGTCCGGAGCGTCGTTGCATAACGGCCCGTTAGGTCATAGCCTGCCTGCACCCGTGATCTCGTCCTCTACCCGCGGTCAAGAATACTCCAAGCCGCTCGCGCCCACGTTGGGAGCCTGATATGTGGCGGGACCAGGTGCCCGATCAAGTCGTGCGCAGACCGAGGGCTTCACGGGCCTCGGCGGCGGTCGACAGCGATCCGGTCACCACGATCAGCCGATGGCCTTCTCGTTCTGCCCGGCGGACGGCGTCGGAAACCGACAGTGCGTGACTGGCCCGGAGGCCGCGGGACTGAAGCTCCGCCAGCAGCCGATGGGCATCGTACGCGCGCGGGCTTGCCGGCGCCACGGCTACCCATGAACCGGCGATTGGACTCAGGGGTTCCACGATCGGACCCGGGTCCTTGTCGCCGAGGATACCCAGGATGACCAGGGGGGATTGGCCGGGATACTGCTGCTGGAGCGTGGTGGCCAGGGCGTCCATCGACGCACCGGTATGGGCCCCGTCGATGACGACAACAGAACCGCGTTCGAGGACGGCTCGCTCGAAGCGAGCCGGAAGGATCGCGCTCGCCAGACCGAGACGCACCGCCTGCTCGAAACCGGCAAGGTCGGCGGGCTGTGGCTGGAGAAGCAGATACGCGGCGGCTATGGCGAGCCCCGCATTTTCCCGCTGATGATCTCCGACCAGCGCCAACGTGAGACCGTCGAAGGTCCCCCATGGCCCGATTGCCGAAAACGCATCCGGGGTGCCGACGACCACGTAGTCGCGACCCGCCAGCAGAAGGTGACTGTTCATCTCCTCCGCACGCCGCACGATCACGTCGAGACCCTCTGGCGGCTGATCCACCGACACGCACGGGCGACCCCGTTTGATGATTCCCGCCTTGTTGGACGCGATCTCCGCCAGCGTGTCGCCAAGGATGGCGGTATGCTCAAAGTCGAGACGGGTGATAACGGACACAGCCCCCTGGATGACATTGGTTGCATCGAGCGTTCCCCCGAGGCCGACTTCGATCACGGCGACGTCACAACCGCTTCGCCGGAACCAGAGAAGCGCCATCGCGGTCGAAAGTTCCCAGGCCGTCACCCGGCCGATACCAGGATCGTCCGCTTCCACCGCCTCCGCCGCGGCAAGGGCATCGTTGGCCACCGTCGCGAAATCCGATTCCGGGATGTCCGTTCCATCGACCGCGAACCGCTCCCTGTGGGAGTGCAGGTGAGGAGACAGGAATCGACCGCTCACGAGCCCTGACGCCCCGAGGACCGCATCGGTCAGGACACTCGTCGAACCCTTCCCCTTGCTTCCGGCGACATGGACGATCGAGTAGCCACGATCCGGATTCCCAAGCCGGTCGAGCGTTCGCCGGGTCCGGACCAGGCCCAACGCCGCAGCCTCGTCGCCGGCGAACGGATTGCTGATGAAGCCACGGTCGTAATCGGACCGCTCCCAGATGGAGGCGATGGCACGCTCGTAGGGGGTTTGCGTTGTCACGTGAGGTCCATGATTCAATCCCGATCCGTCAGGAAGACGTTCACGCCCGCACCGGGTGGGGTAGGGCGGAACGGCGCAAGGATCCGTAGGACCGCAGGTATCCGTCAGGCTGCTTCACGACGCGAAGATGTTGCCCCGCCTGGGAAGGCGAGGCGGTCGGGAAATCGGACCGAAAGTGGGCGCCACGGCTTTCTTCGCGCTCCAGCGCCGACCGGGTAACCTCACGGGCGAGAAGCAGCATGTTACGAAGCTCTGCCTCCGAGGTCGATCCCGCGACCGGAGCATCCGGGATACTCAGGGAGTCCAGCGTGTCCAGCGCGTGGCGCAGGGACCAGGCATCGCGAACGACCGCAACCTCCCGGCTCATCGTTTGCTGCACTGCTAGCCGGATCGCATCGGCATCGAAAGGGGCGGAGCCGGTGAACCGGGAAGAGGAATCGGGCTGCCCGGAATCCCGGACCGGGACCGCGCCAGCCAGCGATCCCGCCGCCAGGTCCGCCGCTCGCAGGCCGAAGACCAGGCCTTCGAGCAGGGAATTGCTGGCGAGCCGGTTGGCACCGTGGACACCCGTGCACGACACCTCGCCGATCGCGAGCAAGCCGGGAAGCGAGGTAACCCCATCGGTTCCGGCCACGATGCCCCCCATGAAGTAGTGAGCGGCAGGAGCAATGGGAATCAGGTCCCTCGCCAGATCGATCCCGTGCGATCCGAGCCGCTCCGTGATCGATGGAAAGCGGTGCTGGATGCGTTCGGCCTCGAGGTGACGCAGATCGAGATGCACATGATCCTGCCCGGATTCCGTCATCTGGGACTGGATCGCGCGTGCGACGACGTCCCGGGGGGCGAGCTCCGCCAGCGGATGAACATCGGTCATGAATCGCTCGCCGGAAAGGGAACGTAGATAAGCGCCTTCGCCGCGTACCGCCTCGGACACGAGAAACGGATCGGTGCCCTCCAGCGCAAGGACCGTGGGGTGGAACTGCGTGAACTCCAGGTCGGCTACGATGACTCCCGCCCGAAGGGCCATGGCGACGCCGTCGCCTGTCGCACCGCGCGGGTTCGAGCTCACCGCCCAAAGCTGGCCCGCGCCACCGTTGGCGAGGACGGTCATCCGGGCAGCCACGAACGTCCTCTCAAGGCCATCGTTGGCCTGGACGATAACGCCCGCGCATGACCCGTCCTGCCCCATTACGACATCGATCGCGGTAGTGTGTTCGAGAACGCTGACCAAGGGGCGACCACGGAGCTGCCGGACCAGCGATCGTTCGATTTCCGCTCCTGTCGCGTCCCCTCCGGCATGGAGCACGCGATGGCGGCTGTGAGCCGCTTCCTTTCCCAGCGCAGGTGCATGGCCGTCGTTCTCCTCGTCGAACACCGTGCCATGGGCAACCAGCCAGTCAACCGCGGCTGGGCCTTCCTCCACCAGCGTACGGACGGCGTGATCGTCGCAGAGCCCGGCGCCCGCAACGATGGTGTCCTCGAAGTGGAGCGCAGGGTCGTCGTCGGGGCCGACTGCCGCGGCGAGGCCACCTTGCGCGTAGCGCGTATTGCTCTCGCCAAGTGCGCCCTTGGTGACCATGATGACACGGAGATGTGGGGGCAGGCGCAGGACGAAGGCAAGACCGGCGATTCCGGCCCCGACGATCACGATATCGGTGTCGCGGGATGCCTCCCACGTGCGGACTGGCGCGCTCAATGGATCGTTTGACATGGACATGTGGGTGCAGGCATCTCACGGGAAGGGGAGATCAGGTCGGTGACTGGCCGCTGAGTGTATCACCGGGCGTGGCGGGCGGAAACAAGCGGGAATCGCACTGGACGTCGCGTGCCTGGCAATTTTGGGGCGCGACCGGCGATGTACCCGG
>DASYVY010000317.1:0-1810 GCA_035936535.1 Thermomicrobiales bacterium
GTCCATGGTAGGCGCAAACCACGACGGGCGATCGTGCATCACTTCGCTACAATCGCTCCAAGCCTACCGTGAATGATCTCCGGCAGACATGCTCGACACGCCGTTGGTTGCTCGGTACGGCGTACCGCGGCGAAATCGACACAGTGGGCGGGACATTCACGAGGTGTTCCAGTCGACCATCGTGCGAGTGCGCAAGCAGTCCCGGTCACACGCCGTATGCGCATTCCTGGCGACGTTCCACACGGCACACCTCCTCGCTCATTCGTCAGGCGCTCTGCCTTGCTGGTACCATGATCTTCAGATACGACGAAACTTCATCCTTTCTTCATGCTTGAGAGAACAGGCTGGATACGGCGCTGAACCGGGTGCCTGCGGATACGACGCCTATCAGGGAGAAATATCGACATGACCAATCGTTCACCATTGCGGTCCCGTCTCGATCGTCGCGCGTTCATCGCCGCGACGTCGGCCTTCGTCGGGGCGGGCATCGTGGCAAGAACCGGCTCGGCCGTGGCCCAGGACGGCTCCGACATTACGGTCACCATGGTGACTGACACGGCCGGCATCGGGGATCAGAATTTCAACGACCTCGCCAAGCTGGGCGGGGATCGGGCGGCAGCCGAGCTCGGCGTCGACTTCCAGATCCAGGAAAGCCAGACGCAGGCGGACTATGTTCCCAACCTGACGCTCGGCGCCGAAGCCGGCGAGCTCACGATCGCGATTGGCGCGCTGCTGAGCGATGCCGTCGACGAGGTTGCTCCCCAGTTCCCGGACCGGTCATTCGCGATCATTGATGGCATCGTGGAACAGCCCAACGTGTTCTCGATCGTCTTCCGCGAGCACGAAGGCGGGTTTCTCGCGGGTGTGCTTAGTGGGCTCTTCAGCCAGACCGGCATCATGGGGGTCGTCGGTGGAATCAGGGTCCCTCCGGTGGAACGGTATGAGGTGGGTTTCCGGGCCGGAGTGCAGTCGGTGAACCCCGACGCCCAAGTCCTGGTCTCCTATGCGGACAGCTTCGAGGATCCGGCCCTTGGCAAGGAGCTGTCCTTGGCGCAGTACAACAACGGTGCCGATATCGTCTTCCCGATCGCCGGTCGCACCGGCGTCGGCAGCTTCGATGCGGCGAATGAAAAGGGCGCCGGCTTCTGGGTGGTGGCCGCCGATACCGATCAATCCCACCTTGGACCGGGCAGGCAACTCTGCGCCGCCAAGAAGGGAGTCGACATCGCCTTCTTCAATGCTACGGAGGCGGAGGTCAATGGCACCTTTGCTGGCGGATCTGTTGCCAACCTGGGACTGATCGAAGGCGGCATCGACATCTACGCCATCGATGAGTCCGTTGATCAGTCCATTCTCGATACCGTCGAGGCGTACAAGCAAGCCATCATCAGTGGCTCCGTGGTCCCACCGTCCAACGATGCGGAGCTCGCCGCGTTCGTGCCCGCCACTCCGGAGCAAGTCGGTGGCTCGGCCACGCCAGGCGCGTCGCCCGCTGCCTCGCCGGCCGCGACTCCCGCCGTCTGACCGGTCGGCTAGACCGGACCAGGACGTTCGATGACCTCCTGATGCCGGGGCGGCGACATTTCGCTGCCCCGGCATCCATGTGATTCTGGCCAATGTCCCATCAATCCCCTCAAAGCCAGACCCCTGCGATCGCCGTCGAGATGCGCGATGTCGTGAAGCGCTTTCCGGGAGTTGTGGCCAACGATGGCGTCAACCTGGAAGTGCGCGCCGGCGAGATCCATGCCCTGCTTGGAGAAAACGGCGCCGGCAAATCGACCCTCATGAACCTGCTGTTCGGGCTCTATCA
>DASYVY010000318.1:0-2900 GCA_035936535.1 Thermomicrobiales bacterium
GTCTCCCAGGTGATGACGAAGCCATCACCTGGGAAACCGGCCACTACAGGGACAGCCTTGTACCGGCAGGAGTGCCGGACGGAGACGGATGGACACAATTTCCATCCCTACGGGATTGCCCGCGCCGACCGGCCACTACCAGCCTCACGTAGTGGCCGGTCTTGTGCCGGCCACAGACGCCGTCGAGGTCGCCACTCCTGATCCTAGTGCCTGGTCCAGGTCGGCGAGGATGTCGTCGATGTGCTCGATGCCGACCGAAAGCCGGATCAGCGTGTCCTCGACTTCGGCGGCCGTGCCCGCGACACTCGCGTGCGTCATCCGGCCCGGATGCTCGATCAGGGATTCGACACCCCCAAGGCTCTCGGCCAGCATGAATACGCGTGTCGCCTCGGCGACGCGGGCGGCATCCTCATAGGTGCCGCTCACGGTGAACGAGACCATTCCCGAGAAGTCGCGCATCTGCCTGGCGGCGATCTCGTGCCCCGGATGCCCGGGCAGCCCCGGATAGAAGACCCTGGCGACGGCGGGGTGCTCCTGGAGGAACGCGGCGACGCGGCGCCCGTTGGCGCTGTGCTCCCGCATCCGGACGCCGAGCGTCTTGATCCCCCGCAAGGTCAGCCAGGCGTCAAACGGACCGGGTATCGCTCCGGCGGCGTTCTGGTGGAACTTGAGCGTCTCGAACACCTCCGGATCGTTGCCGATCACCGCCCCGCCGACAACATCGGAGTGGCCGCCAAGGTACTTGGTCGTGCTGTGAAGGACGAAGTCCGCACCGTGATCGAGGGGAGTCTGGAGATACGGCGAGGCGAAGGTGTTGTCGACGACGAGCCGCGCGCCCGTCCCGGCAATCACCGCGGCGATCCCGGCGATATCGACGATCCGCAGGTAGGGATTCGTCGGCGTCTCGACCCAGACCATCTTCGTGTTGCGCTGGACCGATGAGCGCACGGCGTCGAGATCGGTGAGGTCGGTCATCGTCATCTCGATGCCGTAATTGCCGAGCACCTTTGCGAACAGGCGGTAGGTGCCCCCGTAGGTATCGTTCGAAAGCAGGACGTGATCGCCCGGCCGGAGCAGGTAGGCGAGGTTCTGGGTCACGGCCAGCCCGCTCGCGTAGCTGAGCGCCCAGGCGCCCCCTTCGAGCGAGGCGAGCGCATCCTGCAGGGCGGTTCGGGTCGGGTTGTCCGTCCGCGAATACTCGTAGCCCTTGAAGACGCCGATCGCCTCCTGCCGGTAGGTGCTGGTCAGGTACAACGGGGTGATTACCGCGCCGGTGGTGGGGTCGGGTTCCTGCCCGGCATGGATCGCCCGGGTCTCGAACCGGGCATCGTTCCAATCGGACCCTGTTGTTCGCGCCGTCACATCGGGTTCATTGCTGTTGGTCATGTTCGCTCCTGATGGATGTTGAATCTGTGAGCACGGTTGTCGCGGTGGATGGGGTGGCCCTGGCGTCTCGGGGGATCGTCGCCTGTTTAACGCTGACCCATCGGATCATGAGTATCCCTCGCCCGGGGCAACACGCTTCATCTATTATCGGCCGTACTGTCGACTTGCACCGCGGCATTCCCTGCCTTGGCAAGATGCCGGTCCGCGTCGCCGACTCGGCCACATTGCATTCAATAGCGACACGACGAACTGCCTCGCCGCAGCGTCCACGGTGGAAAGGCAATGCACGGAGCGCGCCCATGACGCATCACGACATCGACGACTTCGCCGCGATCGAACCCGAATTTCGCGAGCGGACAGATCGCATGGTGTGGTGCAATGTCGCAACCATTGACACCCGGAACCGACCCTCGTCACGCATCCTCCATCCGATCTGGGAAGGCCACATCGGGTGGATCGGAACCCATCGCGACTCCGGCAAAGGGCGTCACTTGGCGCGGAACCCGTACGTCTCGCTTGCGTACATCTCCGACTGGCAGCGTCCCGTCTATGTCGACGCAGTCGCGAGTTGGGACGACAGCCCCGATACCCGGCAGCACGTCTGGGATCTGTTCCTGAACGCGCCCCCACCGCTTGGTTACGATCCGGCGATCTCCTTCATCGCCCCCGATCATCCGAACTTCGGTGTGCTGCGGATTGTGCCGACAAAGATCACGCTCGCGACCATCGGTGGCAACCCGTGGCAGCGGATCTGGCGAGCAAGCGGCCGCTGATTCGCCTGCCTTTCGCCCGGTCAACCAGCCTTTCCCCGGCGCCCGTATCAACCTACGTGATCCGCAGCGGGAAACCGATCGGTGACGGACGGCTTACCGGGACGGGCGGTGATCGGCCACGTACTCCAGAATGTCCGCGCGGGTGATCACGCCGATCAGGATGCCATCCCGCTGGACCAGCACCGCCGGCGAGTGGGCGGCAAGCATCGGGATAATCCGCTCGATCTCCTCGTTGGCATCGACCAGCGAGAACGGCGCGTCCATAATCGAGCTGACCGAATCGCCGAGTACATCTGGGTTCCGGAAGACGTGATCGAGCAGCGTCCGCTCCTGCAGGGAACCGACGATGCCGTGGACCTCGATCGGCTCGCCGGGATCCGGCCCGACGCAATCCTCGGGATTGTTGGTGACCGGGTTGGTCCCGCGCACCACCGGCAGCTGGCTGACGTCGTACTCCCGCAGCAACTCGATCGCGGACGCCACGGTCTGGTGGCACCCGACAGCGACGACATGCGGCACGCGCCCGGTCCGGCTATCGACCAGGTTGCCCATCCGCGATGGCGACGTGAAGCGGGAGATGTAGCCGTTTTCCCGCATCCAGTCATCGTTGTAGATCTTGGAGAGGTAGCCGCGGCCGCTGTCCGGCAGCAGCACCACCAGCATCGCCTCCGGGTCATCGAGCCGGCGGGCGATCTCGACCGCCGCGTGAACGGCCATGCCACCCGAGCCGCCGATCAGGAT
>DASYVY010000319.1:0-2407 GCA_035936535.1 Thermomicrobiales bacterium
GAGTATGCACATCGTGACGGCTGGCGAAGAAGGTACTGACGGCATCGGGCAGGATTCGGAAAGAGACGAAGACCACGCCATTGCATCCATTCAGGAAATAGTCGCTGGCCTTGAACGACTCATTTCAAGGGAGTTCGTTCGCTTGGGGAGGATACGCCCGGAAGCCCTCAGCAACTGGAGCGATCATGTGACAACGGAGTCTATCGTTCCCGCGGGAGCCCGCACCCACTATACGACCCGGCATCCCGAGGTGATGGGGTATGAACGTTTCATCGTCGAGGCAATTCTCGACCCCGATGAAGTCCATGTAGACCCTATACACGAACGCACCAATAGCTTTTTCAAAGCTATCGACGATCGATACGACATCATGGTATCGGTCTAGGTCTCAGATGACCCGGGTCGCTTCAACGCGGTGAAGAGTGTGCGGAAGCAGCGGAACAGCGATAGACAGAAGGGCAAGGCTTTGGGGCATCAGGTGTGAGGAAAGTGACCGACTGGCGGGACTGTCACCCCGGCATAGCCTTACCCCAAGGGGTTGATCCGGCCGTAGCGACAGAATGGATCTCTACCTCAGTCGATCACTTCACCAATGATCGTACCAATATCGTCAATCTTTCCCTCTCGGCTCTCTGATTTGGAAGGCCGCTCCCGGAGCCCATGCTACACTCGCCGCTCCAACGCGCCCGGCCCTCCCTCACCGGGGGCAACACAAGGCCATCCCACCGTGTCAGTTCCCCAGCATGATTCATCACCCGAAGCGCAGATCCGCGAGGCGTCGGGTCGCGGCGCTCGTTTCACGATCGCCACGGCGGAATCCTGCACCGGGGGCTATGTCGCGGGCCGGATCACCCGGGTCAGCGGCAGCTCGGCGTACTTCGCTGGTGGTGTCGTCGCCTATGCCAACGATGTCAAGCACCGGGTGCTCGGCGTTCCGGAAGCCATCCTCATCAATCCGGGCGCAGTCAGCGGGGCGTGCGCCCGAGCAATGGCCGAAGGCGTGCGTGGGCTGATGGCGACCGACCTCGCCGTCTCCACCACCGGCATTGCCGGACCCGATGGCGGAACCGCCCGCAAACCGGTCGGGCTGGTTTACATCGCTGTGGCGCATGCTGGAGGAACCGTCGTCGAGGAGCATCACTTCCCGGGCGACCGGGAGGCGGTGATCGGGGCGGCCACCGACCGGGCCCTGTCCCTGCTGGTAGAGGCGATGCGGACGGTGGGATGATTGTCCTGGCGCATAGATTCCCCCTTCTTCCGAGGTAGCGACCGGAAGCGTCCCTTGCGTCGATCAGCTGCTGAGACTGGTTTCCAGAGTCGGCATGTTGGAGACGCGGCCTTGAGTGGACCTGCTCGACCTCTGGGCAGTTCCGATGCCCGGGGGCCCGGCAACGCATCTCCCAGACAGCGCTGCATCACACGCCACCTGGCCAAATGCAGGGTCGACGTTCCTAGCGGGATGGTCGGATCCTATGTAATCTTGCGCATACCTGCGGATTCTCGCGGAATGAAGAGGTGCCCATTGTCCTACCGCTCCCGTCCGGCCCGTCGCGCCATAGCCGTCAATCCGTCGATCCCCAACCCCCTCCACGTCATCCCTGACCTGTTGTTTCCCTGTCCCCATCCGCGCCGTGCCTTTGCCGGGGTGACGGCGCCCGCCAGCACCAATCCTGGCGCGGGCATCGCTCCGCTCTACGAAAAGACCACCCTCCCGAACGGGGTTCGCGTGGTCACCGGGCCGATGTCCGGCGTGCGCTCGGCAAGCCTGATCTTCTACTACAACGTCGGCTCGCGGTACGAACCGGAACCGATCGCCGGCGTGTCCCACTTTCTCGAACACATGCTGTTCAAGGGCACGGAGCGGCGCCCCGACCCGATGACGATCTCCGAGGAGATCGAGAGCGTCGGCGGCATGCTCAATGCCGCGACCGGGCGGGAATCGACCTCGTACTGGTGCAAGGTGCCAAGCACGCATTTCGAGCTTGCGTTCGATGTGCTGGCCGACATGCTCCGCAATTCGACCTTCGACGCGACCGAGCTCGACAAGGAGCGCAAGGTCATCTTCGAGGAGATTCGCTCCGTCCAGGACATTCCCGAAGACCTCGTCCACGACCTGATCGACCAGCTCGTCTGGGGCAAGGACCCGGTCGGGCGCGAGATCGCCGGTTCCGAAGAGACGGTCGCCAGCATCACGCGCGAGACCATGGTCGATTTCTGGAGCCGCAACTACAGCCCGGACCGCCTCGTTGTCGCGGCGGGCGGTGACATCAGGCACGAGGTCGTCGTCGAGCTGACCGAGCGATTTTTCGGCGATCTCGTCCGCAATGGCGAGGTCGATACCTACGGTCCCGTCAACAACTCCCAGTCCGCGAAGCGGGTCCAGGTGGTCAACCGCGAGACGGAACAG
>DASYVY010000320.1:0-1502 GCA_035936535.1 Thermomicrobiales bacterium
GGAGGTCCGCGCCGGTTTGAACGGCAGCACGGACTGACGCCACGCCAGACGTTGCCCTTGTCGATGAGTGCCAGGGAGTGTCGCCGGGCACTCATGCGCTGACCCCGTCCGGTCGTACCCAACCCCGGAAACGTCCCCGGAGATACGCTCGGCGGTGATCGCGTGCAAGAATGCGGACGGGGCAACGCAACCCGGTATGAGCAGCATTTCTTGACACGAGGCAAGCCATGGACGTGGGACGGACAGACGCAAGCAGCCTCCTTCGCATCGGCCTGGCGGCCGCGCGGAATGCACCCTCCATGGAGGAGCGGCTGCAAACAGTCGACCGTTTTCTGGACAAGGCGGGGGAGCGGGAAGTAGCGATCGTCTGTTTCCCCGAGACCTACCTTCCCGGATTGCGCGGGATGGACTTCCTCGTCCCGCCCCATGACCAGATGCTCCAGCAGACAGCGCTGGAACGGGTTCGCGCCGCCGCCCTGCGCAATCGTGTGGCCGTCATCATGGGCATGGAATGGGCAACTCCGGTTGGCCTTCACAACGTCGCGTTCGTGATCTCCCGCGAGGGGGCGGTCGAGGGCTACCAGGCCAAGAACCAGATCCCTCCCGAGGAGGAGCCGTTCTACGTGCCCGATGGACGGCGACGGCTGTTCGAGATCGACGGCATCCCGTTCGGGATCACCATCTGCCACGAAGGGTGGCGCTATCCGGAGGCGGTCCGCTGGTCAGCCGTGCGCGGCGCCCGGCTAGTGTTCCACCCCCAAGTCACGGGCAGCGACCAGAGCGGCGTGACGATCACTCGCTGGGGCGACCCGGATTCCCCGTACTACGAAAAGGCAATGGTGGCGCGCAGCGTCGAGAACACCGTGTATTTCGCCAGCGTCAACAACGCGATGCGGTACCAGGACTCCGCGACCAGCCTGCTCGACCCGGACGGACGGTGCCTGGCGCATGTTCCCTATGGCGAGGAACACCTGCTCGTGCACGACATCGACGTGTCACGAGCGACGGGGTTTTGCGCGCGGCGATACAACCCGGCCTTCTATCCGACTGCGTGAGCGGGTGCTCGGCCGCAGCGCTCCCGGGCGGATCGCCCAGGGTCGGCAGAATCGGCCTGGGGATAGGTCGTGAGGCTGGCCTTGACTCTCGGTGCCCTTGCCCCGCAACTGAGGGCGGCACGGAGCTCAAGGTGTAGAGCCGGACCACGAATCCCTCGGCGAGGTAGCCGCGCTCGGCTCCGATCCACTCGTCGCGTATGTCGACCAGGATCGCTCCGGTGAGGCGGATGACAGCGGCGTAGTCGCGAAGGATTTCGACAAATCGCGAGCAGCGCTTGATCTCCTTGTGATCGGCTTGATGGGGCTGGTCGACCAGCTCTTCTGTCAATGCCCCCGCGGGAACGCGGCGAAGGTGGATACCTCGGCCATCGCGGTGTCCATCAGCGGCCCGGTCTTCGGCGAAACGGGCAACGACCTCGTCCCGGGACTTGTCCCACGTGGCCAGCG
>DASYVY010000321.1:0-7186 GCA_035936535.1 Thermomicrobiales bacterium
CCGGACCGTCCATTCACGCCATACGATCCGGAAGCCGCCATGCAACTCCTGGCGGAGTCCGACTACGCCGGAGAGACGATCCCGTACCAGCTCCAGGCCGGGTATTACACCAACGGCGAGCAGGTCGCGCAGGCGATGGTCCAGACGTGGCAGGAGATCGGCATCAACGCCGAGGTGCAGATCGGCGAGGACAGCGTGACGGGGCCGGACCGCGTTGCCCACACCTGGTCCAACTCATCGCGACTCGCCGATCCGGATGGCTCGCTCTGGGTGCTGTGGGGCGCGGGCTCCAACGTTCAGGAGCAGTACTGGGACGCGCCGGAGGAGTTCAATCGCCTCGGCGAAGAAGCACGGAGCACGCTGGACGAACAGGTCCGGTACGAGAACTACCAGCGGATGCTCGACATCTGGGAGGAGGAAGCACCGGGCACGGTCCTCTACGACCCGGTCGAGTTCTATGGCGTTAGCTCGGCGGTGAACTGGAGCCCATACTCCTTCTACTACATGGACTTCCGACCGTATAACCTGTCGTTCAACGAGTAGGCAGGGTGGGAGTCCCGCGGCGACGCTAGGCATCGGGAAGCGACGAACGCTTCGTCGGCGGAAACGGGTGAGAAACTGCTTGCCCATCCCGCGTTACGCATTGGGCATGACAGGAAGGGGTGCTGACGTATGGCGAGGGAGAGCAGGGCAGGTTGGGCAGGGCAGGTCGGGCAGGCAGGTCAGGCAGGCGAGCGCCGGGTGCTGATCATCGGCGCGGACGGGTTGCGGCCGGACCTGTTCGACCGGGCAACCATGCCGCAGGTCGCCGCCCTCGAAGCGTCCGGGACGCGCTTTGCCGACCACCACGCCGCCTATCCGTCGCATACCCGGGTCAACATGAGCACCCTCACCTCCGGCACCAGCCCGGGACGTCACGGGATCGTTGCCAACACGATGCTGGTCGCTGGAGCGACGCCTGACCACATCATCGACACCTCGAACTATCAGCATCTCGACGCGCTCGACGACTTCTCGGGCGGACAGGCACTGCGCGTCCCCGCACTCGGGGACCTGCTCGCCGGTGAAGGATCCCGTGTCGCCGTCGCCGGGACCGGGAGCAGCGGCTCCAACCTGCTCTGGACCCGAAACGACCGCGGCCGGATCATCAACACGAACAGCGCCTACGGCGTCGCCGACCTCTACGACCTCCGGGAAAAGCTGGGCGAGATTCCGGAGATCTCCTGGCCGCAGACCGATCGATTGCGATATGCGACCCGAGCGGTGACCGATGTCTTCCTGGACGATCCACGCAACCGAGTCATCGTGATCTGGTTCAGCGAACCGGACGCGAGCCTGCATCGGTTCGGGCTTGGCTCGCCAGAGAGCATCGCCGCGATGGGGAGCGTCGACGACTGCGTCGGGGAGATGGTCGCCGCCCTGGACCGGTCCGGCATGCGCGACCAGTTCGAGATCTTCTTCATCTCCGACCATGGGCATTCGACGGTGCGGGCGCATAACACGCTGCGGGAGTATCTGGTCCAGGCGGCGGCCGATCTGGGAGACCGGATGCCGGCGCTGGCGACGGCCAGCGATTACATCTACGCGCGGCCCCGCACCAGCGAACCGGATACGACGCACCTGGCGCCGCTCGTCGACTGGCTCTATTCGCAATCCTGGTGCGACATCGTCTTCTCCGGCCAGGACGGACACGAGGCACTGCCGGGGGCCTTGCCCCTTTCGGCCCTCTGGAACGGGGCGACGAACGAGCGGCGGCCGCTTCTCGCGGTTTCGCCACGCTGGACGGACGCGGTCAACGAGTTCGGCGTTCCGGGGACAGTCGCCGCGCTGACAACGCAGGCGGCTCTGAAATCCTCGCACGGATCCGTGTCGCCGTACGACATGCACGCCCTGATGATCGCGAACGGGCCTTCGTTCCAGGAAGGGCTCGAATCCGGTGTCCCGACCGGAGCGACCGATCTCGCCCCGACCGTGCTGACGCTCCTGGGCCTGGCCGTGCCGGAACCGATCGACGGCCGGGTCCTGCGAGAGGCGCTTCGATGTGAGGATGGAGACGTGCCGAGCGCCAAGGATCGGATCCTGGAGCCGGTCATCGACATCCGCCGGGATCACCCCCCGCGTGTCCGGCTGCACCGCGTCGGGAGCAGCAGCTACGTGCACGGCTCGCTCTCCCCATAGCGCCCCTCACGGGGACAAGATCACAGCCCGACAGAAGGAATCGCGTCGTTGTCGGGCAACTGCTTCACCACGGCCTGTCGCTTTCCGCCCCTGGTCAGCCGCGGTTGGAGCGAACGCAGGCTTGGCTGGCGCGGAGCATGGCGGTTCGCCGCTGCCCTATGCCTCGTCCCGTGGGGCATAGCGCCAGCGGAGGATGACCAGGCTCACGAGGATCAGCCCGATCATGTAGGCGATGTAGGCAGCGAATGGCATATTCACTCGCTCCACGACCCTGTCGTCCACGTCCCCAAAGAGATGAGCACTCAGGCCGACGAAGAGCAACGGAAGGTGCAGCGCGATCAGGTAGCGACTCCACTCCGTGTCGTCCAGCACTTCCAGCCCGGCATTGGCTACGGCGGTAAGGACTAGGAACGCGATGATGATGATCGTGATCGCGACGCCCTTGCGGTCGGTGAAGGACGAGATAGCCAGCCCCAGCGAGCTGAGGACCAGCGCCGTCATGAGACCGGCGAAGATGACCCGGCCGAGATCGCCGATGTTTTGCCGCATTGCCTGCCCAACCCCTTCGGCGGTCAGCTGTCGTCCCAGCCAGAGCAGGATCGAGGGAATCACCGTCATCGTCATGGTCAGCAAGGACATCGCAATGACCTTGGCAACCACATAATCCCCGCGGCTGATCGCGCGGGAGAAGTACAGGGGCAAGGTACGCTCGTGCCGATCGACACAGAGCATCTCCGGCGCGGCAGTGCCGACGAAGATCCCGACGATGAAGAAGATGCCCGACAGATACCCGGAATAGGACGCGAACTCGAGATCGGGCGCGATCGCATTGATGCCGATCATGACGATCAACGGGATCGTGATGGCGATGTAGAGCAGGAATGGCAGCACCTTGGCCGTCCAGCTCTTGCGAATGCCCATCGCCCGCTTCATCGAGTAGCCGACGAGCGAACGGATTGCCTGTCGCCGGCCGAGGCGGGGACCGTCGTAGTGCTTGTACCCGCGGTCGAACACCACACCGTATCGCTGCGGCGCCTCCGGTGTGGTGGGTGCTGGATTCATCGACACGGTTTACCTCCCGGGCGGCAGCGACGTGGCCAGGATCGATCTCCCCGACTGGCCGAGCCTAGGACCGCATGCCCCGGAAGACAGAATAGCGCGCCAGGCTGATATCGCGAACGGGGTCGTGGGCCTGCTGTTCCTCACCCCTGACCTGCGCCTGCGCAACCGCCGCAGATGTCACTAGGCTGCATCATACGTCTCACTGCGCTGAGGGGAACGAGGTTCCGGAACACGTAGTGGATTCGCATATGCGATGGGAACTCCCCTATCCGCACACTTGCCGGCAACCTGTCCGGCACCGCACCGCGCCATTACCGGTCTCTCACCCGGCAGGGTAATTCCACCTACCCTGTGGTCGATGACACGTGTAGTTCCGTTGGCTCTATCAGTCGTGGAGATCACGGTGAGGGTCCGCGCATCCACAAGGGTAATGTGCAGAACCGGGATATCGTTACTGGCTAAGTCTTGGAACCGGGATCGGAGATGATCCCCCGTACGACTCGGCGTCACGGTCATCACCATGTTCGGCATCGAATACGCAGTGGACGCCTATCAGCTTTGACCCCGATCATATACTGCTGCCTGTGCCCCTGGGCTGATGTAATGACGGGTGCCGCCGGATAATGAGTGCAGTCCGTGCAAGCGCCATAAGGCAGGAGACACCCACCGCCGCCTGCATTCCGTGTTGACTAGCCGGCCCACTAACGAACGCTGATGGGCTCATCAGGTGAATGGCATGCAAGGAGCGGTCATTGTAATCCTGCTGACCGTGTTCGCCTTGGCAGTAATCCCGCTGACTATCGGGTACTACTTGTGGCTGGCTCGCACTGTCCTCCCTAGAGTAGCCAGTTTGCCACCAGCGATAGCGCGAAGGATCCTCGCGATGTACATTGCGCTGCCGTGGATCGTCATCGCCGTCACTGTCTGGTGGATTCTGCGATGACCTTCGAACGTGGCTGGGCGCTGTCAGTCGCGGACTCGAAGTCGCATCGTTACCATGTCGTCGATTGCCAACCACCGCGGGCTGACGCGCGTGCCGGGAGTGCAACGGACCTTCGCAATGCTTGTGGGATCAGGCTGGAGGAATAGTGAGTTTTGGGATGTCTTCCTCACACGTCAGCTGTCTCATGCAAACACCACAGACTATCGTCGTCTTGGTTATTGACAAGGTGCGACGTCGTCCCTATGCTCTCGCCCAAGCTTCACCGCTGGATTTTGCGCGTTCCTTCCAAAGATGATGGAGCCAGTTGTGGTGATGCGCCCCGGTATTGGCGTGGCCGGCGATGCCTGACGGGAGGGGAACAGCGCAGCCAGTCGCGGCAGTGGCCCCTTGGCCGATCGCAAGCCGCATGACGCTACCGGCCGGTGGGGTGGTTCGACCGAAGGAGGTGCCAGATGGACCAGCATGGTCGTGGCCCGGTGACGGGCGTGGAGATTCTCAGTCCGACGGTTCGCGAGATCATCCGGCACCTGTGCGAAAGCCCATGCCACACCTATGGTGCCGTGCTCCAGTGGTGCGAAGCCCGCGGTGACTGCACTTACGCGGTGCAATGCCCCAGTTGCACCACCCAGTTCCTGGTCGACGAAGCGGAACTGGAGGAGCTAGAGCGGTGGACTGATGCCGAGGGCCACGCGCTGGTCTGCGGGGTCCGCTCGGAATAAGTCGAGCGGTGCACACAGGACCGCGTAGCGCCAGGATGTGCTGTCAGACCTGTTAATCCGGCAGCTTCTCGACAGCGTTCCGGACATGGGCCATCGAGAGCCAACCTAAGTTCCGCTCTGACTCTGCCCCAGCTGCTGCGTGACCTACTCGAACCCTCAGGCACCGGCATTGGCGACTGGCGAGCGATCCCGTCGAGGAATTGGGTCAGGAGTGGCGGCAGTGCAGCGCCGCCCTGGCTGCTCTACTCCGCTCCGATTTCCCCTTCGATTCAGAGCAGCGGAATGCGGCATTGCTGAGCTGTGACGACGGTCGCTGTCTTCGCCATCGCCTCGTAATCGTCCGCCTCGGCTCGTAATCGCTCGGCTGTCCGCTCCAGCGATTCGACAAGCAGGCCGCGCGGCGCCCATGGCCGGCACGTCGAGTTGTGGCCGCTTGTGGCAGCGACTGCATCACGCGGACCTCTCCGGTTCTTCCGCAGATGCCCTGGAAAGTCGCTCACATGCACGCCGATGGCCAGCAACCCCACATTCTCTGCATCAACCACGCACCGGAGATCCTTGCGCTCCAGCGGACCCTCCTCGAAGAGGAAGGGTTCCGGGTCACGACCCGGCTCCACCTCGACAAGGATCTCGACGCGATCGTCCAGCTCGCCCCCGATGCGATCATCATCGACTACATGTGGCGCCAGTCCGACGACGAGTGGGTCTTTCTGACGCTGCTCACGATGCACCCGCGGACGCGGAAGATTCCCCTGATTCTCTGCACCGGCGCCGTGCGCGAAGCCGGGGAGCTGCAGGGACACCTGAACGAGATGGGGATCCGGGTGGTGCAGGATGCGGTCAGCACGGGGCCGAGCACGGACGCCCCGGTCATCTCCACACTCGAATAACGGTTACTTGCTCTTGCGGCGCTTGGCATCGGCCTCCCGCATCCGCCGGATTGCGTCCCGATGCGCATCGCGCCAGCTTGGGCTGTGATCCTTCAGCGTCGAGACACGCATGATGTGTTGGCGGGTGCGGCGGTCGTAGGTCCCCGAATGGGGGTTTTCGCCATCGAGACGATCATCAAAGGGCTGGACATAGACGGCCCGGTACCGAGGTCCGTCGGCCGACTGGACCAGCCCGGATGCCGCGACCACTACCTGCCAACCGCGTTCGACCAGATCGACCGACAGGGTCTGGAGCATCTGCACCGTTCTCGCTTGCATGGTGTCCCCTACCGGCCGATCCAGTGTCGTAGCCTAAGTCATAAGCCGTAAAGTAGCCTCCACCGACGCGGGCCCGCCGAATCACGAATCCTGCGTTGACGGTGGTCGTGGGTGTACGCCGAGGTCAATGACCTGTTCAAGGGCACGCATCAGCGCACTGTCGCGGTCAGGATGCCCGGCGTCGGACGTGACATGGATCGTGTGGGGCCGATCCGGGGCACACTCGACCAGGCAGCCAATCTCCACTGACCACGCCTGCGTGGTCGCGCGTTCACTCAAGATCTCCCAGCCCTGACTATTGAGTTCCAGCTCCAGGGCCGGATCGTCCAGGTCAACGCCCTGCTCGACCAGGAACGCTTCCAGCTGGGGGCGGCTTCGTGGGGTCATCGATGTCTCCTGGGCGACAGGTAATCCGGAACGCGTCGATGCGCTCCGCGCGCACCTCTATTGTCGATAATGGACGACAACGGAATCTTAAACTACCGAGCGGGCCGCCCCCTATTCAAAGTCGGCCCTGCCGAATCTGGTGAACCGGTGTTTGAGGGGTCGTCAGTCCGCCGCTGTGCCCATCCAAAGCACCCCAGCATGCTGTGCCAGCGCTTCTTGAACATGCTCGTCCCAGTAATCCCACGTATGAGCGTCCTCGTGCTCCGCGTAGTGATGCTCCAGCCCTATCCTCTCCATGTGCGCGTATAGGTCCCGGTTCCGGTCGATTGTGAAGTCATCGCTCCCGCAAGAAGGGTATCGTGGGCAGCGCGGCCCCGGCCTCGATACGGGCCTTGAGCCGCTCGGCCTGCGCGAAGGAGCTTGCGTCCTCGGGATCCGGCAGAGCGCCAGCCAGGCCGGAGGATCCCAGCGATAACCCTGCGCCAACGCCCCCGGGTAAGGTCCGATCGGATACCGATCCCCTCACCATGGTGATCTGCCACCGGGGCGAAAACGGCCGGGTGTCGGCACACCCCGTGCGGGCATGACGGTGCCGGAGCGACGGTGCTCCGGCTGGCCCAAGACCAATGCAAAGGAGGCACAGGCCATGATTCACCGTTTCAACGACCACCGTGCGCAGGGGGCAGGAC
>DASYVY010000322.1:0-4412 GCA_035936535.1 Thermomicrobiales bacterium
GAACGTCAGCGTCCTGCCTCCGCTGCCAACTACTGACCGTCCTTCAACGAAGCTGTCCACGAGCCACTTGCGAACCACCTCCGACTCGACACCGTCGGCCTCCGGCATGGCGGGGTCGGTGATCAACAGATAATCGGCTGGCTGGCCGGAGGCGAAGGAGAGCCGGTGGATATCGAGATGTATGGTGGCAGGTCCGACGTTCACATCGGCATGAAAAATGGTCTCCGCTCCGGTCAGGGTTCGGGTCTTCTCACCGTACCAGCGGCGCTCGGCGAGCCAGCTGGCCAGCCGCTTCACCTCGTCATCGTTTCCCATGTTCATACCTCACTCTGTCGTTCCGCTGAGCTCCTTGGTCAGCTGGGTGAGCTCCGGCTAGTCCGTCGTCCGTTCTAGCCGGAACCAGAAGAAGGCGTGCGGCCCGAGGGTGAGGAAGTACGGCAGCTCCCCGATGTGAGGGAAGCGAGTCTCCCCGATGAGCTCCACCGGCGTCATCCCCGCGAACTCTCCCAGGTCCAGCTCGGCGAACTGCGCGAACCGGCTGAGATTGACAACGCACAGCAGCACCTCGTCCTGGTACTCGCGCAGGTAGGCCAAAACCTTGGTGTTCTCCGGGTGCAGGAATCGAATGCTCCCCCGGCCAAAGGCGTGGTATCGCTTGCGAACGGCGATCAGGCGTCGCATCCAATTCAGCAGCGAGGTCGGCAGGCGCGTCTGGGCCTCGACATTGACGGCCTGGTAGCCGTACACGGGGTCCATGATTACTGACGAGTAGAGCCGCGCCCAGTCCGCCCGGCTGAAGCCGGCATTGCGGTCGCCGTTCCACTGCATCGGCGTACGCACGCCGTTCCGGTCACCGAGGTAAATGTTGTCGCCCATGCCGATCTCGTCGCCGTAGTAGAGCACCGGTGTGCCCGGCATCGAGAGCAGCAGCGAGTTCATCATCTCGATCTGCCGACGGCCGTTGTCGAGCAACGGTGCCAGGCGTCGGCGGATGCCGACATTGATCCGCATGCGCGGATCCTTGGCGTACTCGAAGTACATGTAGTCGCGCT
This sequence comes from Thermomicrobiales bacterium, assembly GCA_035936535.1. Classification (GTDB taxonomy): domain Bacteria; phylum Chloroflexota; class Chloroflexia; order Thermomicrobiales; family UBA6265; genus CADCWJ01. The sequence goes on from DASYVY010000322.1 coordinate 1,053, forward strand.
CGGCGTCGGTGACCATTTCCAGCGTCAACTCGTCGTGATTGCGGAGAAAGATCGCCCACTGCGTGTCGTCGCGGATAGTCGGGGTCGATTCCATGACCTCGACGATTGGCGTCCGCTGCTCGCGCCTCATCGCCATGAACATGCGTGGCATGAGCGGGAAGTGAAACGCCATGTGGAACTCCGGCCGCTCCGCTGACCCGAAGTACTCCACCACGTCACTCGGCCACTGGTTCGCCTCGGCGAGCAGCAGCGCCTCTGGAAACTCCTCGTCGACCATGCGGCGCAGCTTCTGTAGGAACTCATGCGTCTCGGGCAGGTTCTCGCAGTTCGTGCCGTCACGCTCGTAGAGATACGGCACGGCGTCGCATCTGAATCCGTCGAGTCCCAGGTTGAGCCAGAACCGGACAACCTCGAACATCTCCCGGTGCACTTCCGGATTGTCGTAGTTCAGGTCGGGCTGGTGAGCGAAGAATCGGTGCCAATAGTGCTTACCGACCATCTGGTCGTACGTCCAGTTCGACACCTCCGTGTCAGTGAAGATGATGCGCGCGCCTGAGTAGAGGCTCGGATCATCCGACCAGACGTAGTAGTCGTGCTTGGGCGAGTCGGAGTTCGTTCGCGCCTCCTGAAACCACGGGTGCTGGTCGGAGGTGTGGTTCATCACCAAATCGGCGATGACGCGCAACCCCCTCGCATGGGCAGCGTCAAGGAACTCCTTGAAGTCGTCGATGGTGCCGAAGTCAGGGTGGATTGAGAAGAAGTCGGCGATGTCGTACCCGTCGTCCTGATACGGCGACGGGTACATCGGCAGCAGCCAGACACAGTCGACACCAAGATCGCGGATGTAGTCGAGACGCTCGGTCATGCCCCGGAAATCGCCCATGCCATCGCCCGAGGCATCGAAGAACGACTTGACGGGAACCTCGTAGAACACGGCGTCCTTGAACCACATCTCATCCTGGTTCAGCATGGGTACCTCTCACTTCCGGGCGGAAAACCGTTGGCCATATGTGCGCAATGAAGCACGGTCAGAAGCACGGCTCCTCGTAGTCCTTGTGCTCCCAAACCCTCAGATCGAAGATCATCGCCGGGTTCTGGTCGGGATCAAGATACAAACTCTCCGATGTGCCCTGCCAGATGAATGACTCGCCGGTGAAGAGCTCGGTCGCCCGGATCTGATCGGTACGGTCGGTGCCGAGGATGTGGTGCGGGATCTCGATCTCGCTCTCATGCGGCTGGAAGGGGTCGAGATTCACGGCCACCATGGCGTATCGCCCCTCCTCGGGCAGCGCCTTGATGTAGAGGAGGACGTTGTCGTTGTTGGCACGCAGAAACGAGAGGTTGTCATACTCCTGCAGCGCGGGGTGCTCACGGCGGATGCGATTGAAGGTAGCGACGTAGTCGGTGATGTTGCCCGGCCTGTCCCAGTCCCAAACCTTGTACTCGTACTTTTCGGAGTTGAGATACTCCTCCTTGCCCGAGACAGGCGTGTTCTCGCATAGTTCATAGCCAGAGTAGATACCGTAGACGCTGGATAGCGTCCCGGCCAGCACGAGACGGAACTTGAACGCCGGCCTGCCCCCTTCCTGCAGGATGTACGGCAAGATGTCGTGCGTGTTGGGGAAAAAGTTCGCCCGCATATACTCCTTGACGTCGGTCTGCGTGAGCTCGACAAGGTACTCCATGATCTCCTGCTTGAAGTTCCGCCATGTGAAGTAGCTGTAGCTCTGCGCATAGCCGGCCTTCGCGAGCGCCTTCATCACCTTCGGTCGGGTGAAGGCCTCGGACAGGAAAATCACCTCGGGATGATCTCGGTGGACCTCCGTGATCAGCCACTCCCAGAACGGCGTCGGCTTGGTATGCGGGTTGTCGACCCGGAAGCTCTTTACGCCCAGGTCGATCCAGTGCTGGATGACCCGCTTGAGCTCGTTCCAGAGCCCCTGCCAATCCGGATTCTGGAAATTGATCGGATAGATGTCCTCGTACTTCTTCGGGGGGTTCTCGGCGTACTTGATCGACCCGTCCGGTCGGATGTGGAACCACTCCGGGTGTTCCTTGGTCCATGGATGGTCAGGCGACGCTTGGAAGGCGATGTCGAGTGCTATTTCCAGGCCATGCTCCTCCGCCTGTTTCACCAGGTGACGGAAGTCCTCCTCTGTGCCGAGGCCCGGCTCGATCGCGTCGTGCCCTCCCTCTTCGCTTCCGATCGCGTAGGGTACGCCCGGGTCGTCCGGCTCGGGATTGAGCTTGTTGTTCTTGCCCTTGCGGTTCGTCGTTCCGATCGGATGAATCGGCGTGAAATAGAGCACATCGAAGCCCATGTCCCGAATGCGCGGCAGGTGCTTCTCGACGTCCTTGAACGTACCGCTCGTGCCGGGCTCGGTTCCCGCGGACCGGGGGAACATCTCGTACCAGGCGGCGAACCGGGCAGCGACACGGTCGACGATCACTGTCAACTCCGGTGACGTCACTGCGCCCTCACGGGATCGGTTGCGGTGAGCGGCTTGGAGCACGCTGGGTGCAAGCAGCGCGTCGATTGCCTCATGCTGGCTGGACGCGGCCGTTGCGGCATCCATGGCGCGAGCGAATCTCGTCCTGTCCTCGCCAGTTGCTCGCTCGACCATCTCCTCGAAGAGCTCCAGGCCTTCGCGAATCTCGAGGCCCACGTCGAGGCCGGCGTCGCGCTTCTTGATGATCTCGTCGCGCCACGTTTCAATCCGATCAGGGAACGCCTGCACGCGGTAGATGACGCGGGTGTTCTGGGTCAGCTCGAAGCTGCCGGCCCACCGATCATTGTCGACGAAGCGCATCGGCGTTTCCTGCCAGTCGACCTCGTCCCACCGGCGGTAACGTATAACGGCGGTGAGCTTATCGTGTCCTTCCCGGAAGATATCGGCGGAAACCTCGAGCGTATCACCCACTTCCCGCTTGACCGGATAGCGCCCACAATCGACCGCGGGCTGGACGTTCTCGATCAGGATCGGTGATGGTGACGGGGTGTCCGGCTCGAACGAAACGCTTGTGACGGTCATTCAGGTACCTCTTCACGCACTGAACGCTGCTCAACAGTCGTATTGTCATACATTTGCCATGCGCACGAGCAGTGCCGGTTCGCGCACAGGGTCGGCAATCCCGTCCCGTCCAACCGCGGAGCACCAGCCAGTGACCATTTCCCGGGGCCGCCCGCTGACCGTCCTGTTTTTCCTGCTGGCGACGGCCATCGGCGTGGCCCTCGTCCCACTCGCACCCGCTCCGGGCACGGACGATCCGATGGACACGGACTTCGTCGAGTACATGCAGCCGCGGCTATTGGTGCTGCTCGATTCGGCGCGGGAGGTCGAAGAGATGGTGGGCGAGCGT
>DASYVY010000323.1:0-11254 GCA_035936535.1 Thermomicrobiales bacterium
GGATATCGGTGTGGATCTCGCCGGCCGCATCGACCGCTGTCGCGCCGCGCCGGATCGTCCATGCCCGGCATTCGTCCGGTCCAACGGTAAAGAAGGGCATCAGACCGAGCAGGTCGAATGACTCTCGGATAATTCGGCCCAGGCCCGACTCCTCGATTCCCAGATCGCCCAGGAACGCTGCGGCGTCCTCGTCGCTGAGCTGGCCGATCTCCATCTCGATCTTTCCCGCTATCGTGTCGACCGAGACTCCGGGTCGGGTGAAAGCCGCACGCATCGATGCCAGCAGGGTAGCGGCATCGTCACCCAGTTGGTCCTCGCCGACGTTCAGCAGGATGAGCAGCGGCTTGGCCGTCAGGAAGCCAAAGCCCCGGAGCATCCGGGTCTGGTCCTCGTCGAGCTCGTCCACAAGTTCCCGGAGAGGCGTTTCCTGCTCGAGCGCCGCCAGGAGCTTCCGCATCAGGAGCAGTTCCCTGTCGAGCAGGTCGCGTTCCGATCCTCGCGTTTTGCCGATCTGGCTTTCGATCCGGGCAATCCGCTTTTCGATCAGCGCCAGATCACTGAACGTCAGCTCCAGGTTGAGCGTCTCGACGTCGCGCCGCGCGTCCACTGTTTCTTCGGCATGCGGAACATTTGGATCATCGAATGCCCGGACGACGTGGACTAGCGCGTCAGCCTGGGAGAGGTGCCCAAGCAGTTGACCGCTCATGCCTTTCTCGGCGATGCCCTTGGCAATGCCCGCAACGTCCAGGTACTGGACGTCCGCTGGCACCTTTCGCTGTGGATTGAAGAGCTCCGTGAGCCGATCGAGACGCGGATCGGGAACCTTGACTGTGGCCAGGTTCGGCTCGTCGGCACCACCGCCGTACGTGCCGGTCGCGGCCTCAGCCCGGGTCAGCGCATTGAATACCGTGGTCTTCCCTGAACCGGGAAGACCGATGATCACGAGTTTGGTAGCCACGATTGGTCCTTGGTCATGTTGGCGTGCATGGGCAGATGCCGGCGCAAGAGCGCGGGACGGCGCTCAGCCGGCGCGATCGATCCGTAGGCGAATAGTCTCCGGCCCTACCTTCACATCGAGCCACCCGGTTTCTGCCTGGTCACCTTCCGAAGCGATCCGCAAGTCATCCGCAAGGACCTCCCGTTTGACGTACTCGGCATACGCGCCGACCGCCCGTGTGATCGCCTCGGATCCGACCAGCGCCAGCACGATGCGATCGTCGATGTCTAGGGCGAGTTGCTTGCGCGCGTCCTGGATGGCCCTGACGACATCGCGTGCGAGCCCTTCCTGGACCAGCTCCGGCGTCAGAGTAGTGTCTAGAACTACGGTTGCGGCCTCGCTCTGGGCGGCGGCATAGCCCTCTCGCTTCTGGAGCGTCACCAGGATTTCCGACGGCTCCAGGGAAATCGACTTCCCATCAGGCAGGCTCAGGTCGATGCTCATGCCTGCCTCTACCGACCTTGCCACGCGCACCGGATCCATGCCTGAGAGCGCGCCCCTGATCGCGCCTAGCCGCTTGCCATACTTGGGACCGAGTATCGGCAGGTTCGGCCGGATGTCGTGAGACACGACATCGCCGAGATCCTCCATCGCCCGCACATCGTTGACATTGAGTTCATCGAGAATCTGGTCCTTGAGCCGGACGACTGCCTGGGCATTCGCCGGGTCAGCGGTAAAGACGAGGATCGCGGGGAGCGGCTGGCGGGTCTTGATGTTCACCTCGGACCGGGCCGATCGTCCAAGACGGACAACTTCGAGCACGGTCGACATCGCCCGGGACAGCTCGGGGTCGATCACGGTGGCGTCGGGGGAGGGAAAATCCTGCAGATGGACCGACGTGGGAGCACTCGGCTCAAGCGAGCGGACCAGGTTCTGGTACATCGCCTCGCTGGTGAACGGCAGGATCGGAGCGATCAGGTTCGAGACCATCACCAGCACGTCGTAAAGGGTCTCGTACGCTGCTGACTTGTCCGAGTCGCTCTCCGGCTTCCAGAAACGCCGCCGATTCCGCCGGATGTACCAGTTCGAGAGCTCCTCGACGACGAAAAACTCGATTGCCCGTGCGGCGGACATAATGTCGTAGTCATCCATCCGCTCGCGAACCAGTGCCACCAACTCACTAGCGCGGGAGAGAATCCAGCGGTCGAGCAGCGAGCGATCTGGCACCGCGGTCGGGTGTTCTGGGCGCACCCAGCCATCGATCCGCGCATAGGTCACGAAGAAGGAGTAGGAATTCCACAACGGCAGGATGAACCGGCGGCGGACCTCGTCCGTGACGTTGTACCCGAACGCCAGGTTGGTACTGGGGTTGACGGTCGCGAACAGCCAGCGCATCGTGTCGACGCCGATGTCATCAGCGGCGTCGTCGAACCAGATCGCGTTGCCCTTGCTCTTGTGCATTTCCGCGCCCTTCTCGTCGCGCATCAATGCATAGGTAAAGACGTTCCTGAACGGCGCGCGGCCGGTAAGTGCGGTGCTCTCGGCGATCAGGGCATAGAACCAGTTCCGGAACTGGCCGGGAAAGCTCTCCGTGATCAGGTCCGCCGGATACCACTGCTCCCAGTACTCCCTGTCATGACGATATTCGAGGGTCGAGAGCGCGACGATGCCGGCGTCCAGCCAGGGATTGCCAACGTCTGGGATGCGGGAGACCGGCGACCCGCAACCCGAGCAGGCGATCCTGACCGAGTCGACGTACGGCCGGTGCGGCGTATGGCCCTTGAACTCGTCCCAGCCCGATATGGCGCGTTCCTTCAGCTCGGCTTCCGAACCGATCACCTCGAATGTCCCGCACTCCGTGCAGTCGAAGATCGGGAGCGCGAGACCCCAGTAGCGCTTCTTGGAGATCATCCAGTCGTCCATGTTCGCGAGCCAGTCGATCTCGCGGTCCATGCCGAACGAGGGGATCCACCGTGCGGTGCGTGTTGCGTCCATCAGTTGCGGCCGCAGCTCATCCATCCGGATGAACCACTCATCGACCAGCCGGAACAGGAGATCCGTGCCGCAGCGCCAGCACACCGGGTAACGGTGGGTGTACTGCTCGGACCGGTACCACAGGCCCTTGTCCTTCAGGTTTGCCTCGATATCCCGGGCGACATCATGCGCCTCGCGTCCCGAGAGCCAGGCATATCCTTCCTGGTAGACGCCGAACTCGTTGATGGGGCCGAGCACATCGAGACCGAACTCCTTGGAAAGCGCGTAATCCTCCTTGCCGCAGCCCGGAGCGATGTGGACGATGCCGGTGCCCTCCTCGGAATCGACGTCCTTCCAAGCGATGACGCGGTGTGTCACATCGCTGGCCGCCGGCAGCTCGTCGAAGGGGCCGGTGAACGTCTTGCCGACCAGATCCGCTCCCGAGCACGCTTCAAGGACCTCATGCTCGCCGCGGATCGCAGTTCCGACCGCATTCTGGGCGACATAGAAGCGACGGCCGTCCTGCTGGACCTTGACGTATATGAGGTCCGGATTGACCGCCGCGGCCACGTTGGCGGCCAGGGTCCAGGGCGTCGTTGTCCAGATCAGGAGAGAAGCATCGTCGTCTGTGAGAGGGAAGGCGGCGTAGATGGCCAGGTGCGTCCGGTGCTGATACCCCTCGGTCACGATCTCGAGCTCCGAGAGGCCCGTGCCGCAGCGCGGGCACCACGGCATGACATCGTGGCCCTTGTAGATCCAGTTTCGCTCGTGGCAAGTCTTCAGGAAGTGCCAGATCGTGTAGTTGTTCTCGTCCGACATGGTGTAGTACGAGTTGTCCCAGTCCATCCAGTACCCAAGCCGGATGGATTGTTCGGTCTGTCTCGCGGCGTACTTCCAGACCCGCTGCTTGCAGCGCTCGACGAACTCGGCGACCCCGTAGGCCTCGATCTCCCGCTTGTTCTTGAGGCCGAGCTCTTTCTCGACCTCCACTTCGACCCAGAGGCCCTGGCAGTCGAATCCATTCTGGAACCGCTGCTTCTTTCCGAGACCGGCCTGGTAGCGCTGGAAGATGTCCTTGTAGGTTCGTCCCCAGCCATGGTGGACCCCCATCGGGTTGTTGGCGGTGATGGGGCCATCGATGAACGAGAAGCGCTCATCCGAATCCTCGTTGCGGACGAGATACTGGGCAACGACGCGCTGCTCTTCCCAGTACCGGAGAAGGTCGCGCTCCATGGCCGGGAAATCGACCTTGGAAGGGACGTCCTTGAAGGTTGGCGTAGTAGTGGTCTGCATCGTGTGGACTCCGGAACCGCGCGGTGGAAATCATGCGCCAGATGGACTGGAAGGTGGCAACAAAAAAGCCCGCCTCCTGGAAAAGAGGACGAGCAGTGCCGCGGTACCACCTCAGTTAGCCGGCCCTGCCGGCTCGCTTTGGCCACCCCTCGAAGCACGAATGCTTCCGGGCGTGGCTGGCTGCGGTAACGGGCAGCGGCCGATCGGACCTGGGACGGAACCCGTCCGCGGGCGATGGCTCCGGAGTGATTCCCGGAGGGGCACGGGACGGTCCAGCTCGCATCGTCCTGGACTTGCTTGACGGTGCCCACTCCGGCGCTCTCCATCAACGCCGGTATTCGGTTTCGCTCAGTGTACCAGTTGTGCGGACGGCGCTGTGGATTGGCACTTTGTGGCGCTTGGACGCCTGGGCCTAACCCGGCAATTCGACTCTCCCGGGAGCGTCAGCTCACACCGGTGACTCGCATGCGCAACCGGCGGTAGAGCCCGCTAAGGCCGAGCAGGTACGCCGTTCCAAGCAGGTACGAAGCAAGCACATCGGTGAACCAGTGATGACCGAGGTAGATCCGGCTCGGCCCAACGAGTGCAATCAGGAGCGTCGCCGCCGAGACGATGATGTGGCGGACTGCCGATGGGCGGAGCCAGGTATAGGCCAGGAACGCGAGAAATCCATACACGCCCATGTAGTTCAGCACATGTCCGCTGGGAAAACTGGTGCCCCCGATCCTGGCGACGATGACCCTTACCTGCGGCGTCGCGGGACCGGGCCGAGCTCGTTGCATGATGCGCTTGACCAGGAAGGAGACGCCGCTAGCTCCCCAAGCCAGAAGTTGGAAGACAGCTTCAAGGCGGAAGCCTAGAAGCCAGAGCCCCGCCGCGTACGATGGGGGCAATACCCGGCTCTGAGGGGGAAAGCCGGCCCACGATGCGGCGTGCATCAGCCGGTCGAAGTGCGGGTGTTTTTGTTGCCGCTCCTGTAACTTGAGCGTAATCGCGATGTCGGCGGCAGCGCTCCGGTTGTGTCGAACGATCGCGAACAGGACCGCAAAAGCGAGCAGAGCGGTGGTGGCTATGCCCAGACCGGTTCGGCCTTGGGAAAGCGCGAGTCGTTCAGGGTTGAACTGGCGGGGATGCCGACCGCGAAACGTCTCATGCGCCGGTTGGGGCCGTCCTGGTAGTGCCATCGAATGCTCCAGCGCCGGTATCGAGTATCTGACGGTCGTCCGTCTCGCCATACTGCCGCAGGAAGAGAATACTTGCCAATGTGACGTCGTGCTTTCAACCCGGCAAACTTCTACACTTGCACCTGGTCATAATGATCCTGAACGCGGGTCAGGCTTCGAGCGACGGGACTATTTTCGTATGACCCTCACTTCAATTACGGCATACTGGCTGTGGATCGTGATCGGTAGCGTAGGGGCCATCTTGTTCTTCGCCTACCCAGGCGGCTACGCATCCACATCCCACATGCTGCTGCACGGGTTGTGCGCCCAGACGCCATCGCACACGTTCGTGATTGACGGCAAGCCCTTGCCCTTTGACGCCAGGATGACCGGAATCTACGGAGGATTCCTCGTCACACTGGTGGGGATCGTCGTCCGCAGCCGGCTGTTCCGGTACGGAAACCCGCCTAAGACGGTCATCGTGACGCTCGTCGTGTTCGTCCTGGCGATGGCGATCGACGGCGTCAACTCGCTCCTGACCGACCTTGGCCTGTGGCACCCGTACGAACCCCTGAACGTGCTCCGGGTGATAACGGGCTATCTCACCGGAGTCGCGTTGGCGATCGTGTTGTCATGGCTGCTGGCCTCCGCGGTCTGGAACCTGAGCCGGCCGGATGCGACCATCGGTTCCGCAATGGCGCTGGCGCTACCCGTAGTGTCCGTCGTTCCCTACGTGATGCTGATTCTCTGGGGGCCTGACGCCCTGCACCTTCCCCTTTCAACCGCACTGGTGATATCGGCCTGGGTTACGGTGAGCATGCTCATGCTGGTGATCGTGGTCATGGCCTTCAGGATTGACGAGCACGTGCGGAGTGTCCGGCAGCTCCATGTTCCTGTGGCTGTCGCCGCGCTTCTCGGACTATCGGTCATGGGAGTGCTTGCCGGGGCGAGATTCTGGTTGGAGCATGCGTTCGGGATTTCGAACTCGATGATGTAGCGCCCGGGGAGGAAGCCTGAGCAGGGGAATGCCTGTGCTAGAATCCACGATCGGAGGCAATCCTGCTTTCCGTCCCTGAGTCATATCCTGTTGTTCGGGTCGTCATTTCCGGAGGCTGCCCGGGAGCACGATCTACCGGAAGAGCGGTCCCGCGCCATGCGAATCCTTCGTCACAGTTCCTACATCGCCTCACGAAAGCGTCGCGCGAAGCTCATGGCGCTCGCAGGATTTCTTGCGCTCACCGGAACGCTGTTCCTGGCGCTTTTGCCCAACTTCCTGCTGCCGTCCTATATCGTGATGCTGGGAGCGTTTGTCGTCTTCAATCTCGGCATGCAGCAGATTGGCAAGTGGACGCGCAATCCACGTAACGATCAGATCCTCGACTTCCAGTTGAAGGCGCTGCCGGACCGGCACTCGCTGATTCACTATGCACCGGTGGGGAAGCAGCGAGTGGAGCACGTGCTCGTGCATCCTGGCGGCCTGCTTGTGGTCACGGCGAGGGAGATCGACGGCACGATCGATGTCAAGGCGAATCGGTGGCGACGAAAGAGTTCGGGGCTTCGACGGTTTTTCAGCTTCAGCGGTCCCCAGCTGGGAAACCCCGGGCTCGAGACCGACAACGCGGTCGGTGCACTGGAAAGGTTTCTCGCCGAGGAACAGCTTGAGGTCGATGTCGAAGGATGCGTCGTGTTCCTCCATCCGGCGACGGAGCTTAGTGTCGAGCAGCCGGAATATCCGATCCTCCACGCCGACGAGCTTCCTGAGTTCGTCCTCCAGTTGCCCGCTGATCCGACGTTCACGACCCGGGAACGCGACCGCATCATCGAGTTGCTGGGGGGTAGCGAGGTCGCGGAAACGCAGCGCGCACCCATGCGCCGGCGGCCGGTGAAGCGGCGAGCGGCCTGAGCCAGGGACACAGCCATGAGTGGACCACTCGCGTCCTCTTCATCCCGAGCATGGGGTCTTTTCGGCCAGGATCGACTTGTTTCCGACTTTCGGCGGGCCGTGATCGCCGGCCCGCGTCACGCCTACATCCTTGCCGGGGCGCCTCAATCCGGAAGGCGGACGCTTGCCGTCGCCTTCGCGAAAGCGCTGAACTGCCTTGAACCTCCGGCTCCGGGCGAGTTCTGCGGTCACTGTGGCGTCTGCAGGCGCATTGACCGGGGCGTATTTCCGGATGTCAGCATCTTCGACCTCTCCGCCCAGGCGGAACGTGAGCGAGCGTCAGGGAAGAATCTCACGTTGACCATTGCAACCGTCCGCGAAGTGACCTCCCAGGTCGCTTACCGACCATCGGAAGCGCGCTGGCGAGTGGTCATCATCGACGATGTCGAAAGCATGCAGGACACGGCACAGGAAGCATTTCTCAAGACACTCGAGGAACCGCCCCCCTATGCTGTTATCCTCCTCCTCACCACGGACGCCGACGTGCTCTTGCCGACGATCCGGAGCCGCTGCGTGACGGTCCGGATGCAGGTCGCGAACGCGTCAGCCGTTGAAGAAGCGCTCTTGCACAGGGGAGTGACCGAGGATGACAGTACCCGGATCGCCGCGCTCAGCAATGGCCGCGTTGGATGGGCAATGACCGCCGCGGCCGACCGGACGGTGCTCGAACGGGCTCTGGAGGAGGAGAAGGAGGCGGCCGGCTGGCTTGCGGCGGGTGCGTTCGACCGGCTCGTCCGGGCCTGGATGCTGGCCGAGGAGTTCGCCAAGGATCGTGAGTCCGTCTACCGAAAGCTGCACGCCGTCCAACGTGCCTGGCGGGGAATCCTGTACCGGCGGCATGGCGTGGCGGCGACCGGGACGATCGCGCAGGGCGACATGTCACCTGACATGCTGACGCCATTGTCCGGCCTCTCAATCGCGCGTGCGATGGCCTCCGTGGACGAGTGCATTACCGACCTGGAGGCCAATGTCCGTCCGCGTCTCGCGCTGCAGACAATGGTGATAAGCTGGCCGGACCTGCCGCGATGATCCCCACTGCTCCCGGCGGCCAAGAGTATTCCAGTGTCGTCGGCATCCGGACCCACGAATCTGACAGGTTGCAATGGGCGGTCTGGTCCGGTGACGGGCCTGCGGAGCTGGGCGCGTGGATCCGTGTTGTGGATTCCAGCGAACTGGGACGCCTTGTCGTGGCTCCTGGCAAGGTAACCGGCGTAAGTTCGACCGAATCCCTTCCTCGGGTGGTCGCCCTCACCGTTGAGGACAAGCCGGAACACCAGGTAGACGGGATCGAGGAGCCGCCTCCGGCCTCCGGTACGAGCGTTTGGGGACGGATTGGTCGCCCTCCCCATTGCGGAGCGACGCTCGCTCCCGGCACGGGCGGCTCTGCGGAGAGCACCCGTTATCGTGAGCTCAAGGCGGCGGTGCCTCCATTGGGATCCCGCGTCAGCACGCCGGAGGGAGACGGTCTGGTTATCGCGTCGAACGTCTTCACCGGCACCCTGACGGTCCGTCTCGCCGCGACGTCCAGGGAGGTCGAAATCACGCATCTGTTGCCCGAAGGTTCGTGACAGTCCCCCCTCATCAATTGCGAAACGATTCCGGCCTCCATAGTCCGAAGGAGCTTGATATGGCGCTGTACCTCGTGATCCACACGCCGCAACAGGAGGAGCAAGGAGTGCTTCGGCCCCCCTCGCGACTGCCTGATCTCGCGCGCGATCACGGTCAGGAAGGGTCGGACCCGCGTTGGCTGAAAACCTGGAGCCCCGATCTTCACGATGACCGCATATTCACGCTGTGGGAGTCAGCGACCGCTGACGCGATCATCAAGGCCGTTCACGACTATGGGTTTCTCGACAACATGGAGGCCAAGCCGATTCGGGTGGAGGAGTGGGGGCCGGCCGAAGTCATCGCTACATCCACCCATGATTCCGCGTCCTGATTCCCAGCCGGATATCCATTTCCCGTTTCGCTGCGGCGTCGATTATGCGATGCTGAGTTATGGCATCGCACTCCGAGAAGCTCACGTCGATTGCTGGAGGAACCGCTCACATGGCTGCTACGTTTACGTCGGTTGGACATCGGGTCAAGCGTCTGGATTCCCCTCCCAAGCTTACCGGGGCCGAGCAGTTTACAGGTGACCTCGAGATCGCCGGTTTGCTGCCCGCACACATCGTCGGCAGTACCTACGCGCATGCGCGGATCCTGTCGGTCAACAAGAACGCTGCCCTCGACGTTCCTGGCGTCGTCGCGGTGTTGACCGAAGACGACCTTCCGATCGCACTGGACGAATCGGGCGATGCCACGGTCCAGCTTCTGGCCGGCAAGGAAGCGCTCTTTGTGGGGCACCCGGTCGCACTGGTTCTGGCCACGTCGGATGCTGCCGGGCAGGACGCGGCAGAACTGGTCGAGGTGGAGTACGAGCCACTGGCGGTCGTGACGGACCTTGAAGAGGCGATCAAGCCGGATGCTCCCCACGTCAGCGAGGGCAGGAAGGGCGCATTCGACGAAGAGGCGGCGATGCACAATGCCGACGCCCAGTCCGGCTCGACGGACGGGGAATCGCTTCCCCCGAACGTCTCCAACTCCGTGAATTTCGAGCGCGGTGACGTGGAAAAGGGATTCGGCGAAGCCGCGGAGATCGTGGAACTCGATATTACATCCCAGAGTGTGCACCAGGGGTATATCGAAACCCAGGTGGCGCTGGCGGTTCCCGACCGGATGGACAGGCTGACGGTCTACACCAGCACCCAGGGAGCCTTCCATGGGCGCCAGAAGGTGGCGACCTCCCTCGGCATGCCGATCGAGGATGTCAACATCGTACCCATGCCGGTCGGCGGGGGATTCGGCGGCAAGTTCGTGCTGATCGAGCCCCTGGTCGCGGCGGCCGCGAAGGCGGTCGGCCAACCGGTGCTCCTCAAGTACTCCCGGACCGACGACTTCCTGGCAGGCAATCCCGCCCCGGAATGCAAGATCAGGATCCGCCTTGGAGCGAGGCGGGACGGCACGATCACGGCCTTGGACTCCGACATGATCTTCGATTCCGGGTCGGCCTCGGGTTCCCCGCTCAGCATCGGCGCGATTCTGTTGGGCGGGTACTACAAGTTCCCGAACCTCCGGATCAAGGGCTACGAAACGCAAACCCACAAGCCGAGCTCCGGGTCCTACCGAGCGCCGGGCGCACAGCAGGGGACCTTCGCGATCGAGTCGGCGATCGATGAGCTCGCGCGCCGGCTCGATCTGGACCCATTGGAAATGCGCTTGCTCAATTGTGCCGAGGAAGGCGACGAGCGCCCGAACGGCGGTCCGTGGCCGAAGATCGGATTGCGACAGTGCCTCGAAGCCCTCAGGGACCATCCGGCCTGGGCGGCGCGATCGGCATCGAAGTCCAACGGGCGAGGAGTCGGGATCGCCGTGGGTGGATGGCCGGGCGGAATCGAGCCCGCGACGGCGACCTGCCGGCTGGATTCGGACGGCAAGCTCTCGGTCATCCTCGGGTCCGTCGATCTTAACGGGACGAACACGACCTTTGCCCAGATCGCCGCCGAAGCGCTCGGTACCGATACTTCGGCGGTGCGGGTGAGGACGGCAGACACGGACACCGCCCCCTACGCCGGCGGCACGGGAGGCTCGAAGATCACCTATACGGTCGGCCCGGCCGTTGCCAGGGCTGCCGAGGATGCGGTCGAGCAGATCAAGAGCATCGCCGCCAAGCACCTCGAAGCATCGGTCGAGGATCTTGAGCTGGTCGAAGGATCGGTCAGGGTCAAGGGAGTGCCCGGCTCGGCGGTGACGCTCAAGGAGATCGCTGGGCTGAGCATGTCGATGAGCGGTGGCAATCAGCCGATCCTCGGACGGGGCGGGTCGGGGATCACCCAAAGCGCGCCCGGTTTCGCCGTCCATCTCGCCGAGGTCGAGGTCGACGACCTTACCGGCGAAGTTCATGTG
>DASYVY010000324.1:0-4886 GCA_035936535.1 Thermomicrobiales bacterium
CGATCGCTGTCCCAGGTGATTGTGGGGATCAGTGCCGATTCGGCGATCCAGCCGTAAGTCACCCAAAAGGCAAGCCATTGGCGTTGCGAGGCAAGATCACGCCCCGGCCGATCCAGGGTTTCGACCATTGTGGAAAGCCGGCGGTGGTGCAGGTTGAAGATGTGATCCCGCTTGGTACGCTCGTCTCCCAAAGTCGTGATCTGAAACTTCCAGGCGGATGGATCCGCCTCAAGTTCAAGCCCCGCCTCTTCGATCGTCCTCTTGGCATTGATTGGTGTTCCCCGGCGCAACGCCAGCGTCAGGTGCACGATCCCTCTGGCGATCGCCGCATAAGCGCGCCAGGCGGCGAGCGGCTCACAATTGACCGCAAACCCACACCAGGGTTCTTCGAGTTGATCTGGACCACCAGCATCAGGCACCTGCCGGCTCACCGAAGGGCGACCTGCGGGAGTCAGAGCGAGCACGCCGAATCGCCGTGCAAAGTCGACGAACCGCTCGCCGTCGGGTTCTGTCGCCAACTTGATGAACGCCCAGAGCGCTCCGCTGGCCGGCTCCCCTTCGCGCCACCAGTGGGTAGCATCTTCGTCCGTGCCCGGAATCCACTCCAAACGATCCGGACCAAGGCGGACGCGTGCGGGAACCGCCATTCTCGCCAGCGCAAGATCAGAAACCATCGCCCCGGCGATAACCGGCGTGATCGCTCGCCGCTCCATCCTGGCGATGTCAATTTTGGCGTCTAGCCAACCGTTATGGACCATCGCCGGCTCCTCGATCCGAGTAGATGCCAAGTAGACGCCAACGTAGACGCCAAACTTCTTGGTGAGAAGTCTACTGCATCCTATTGTGGACGCATACGGTCTCGCTGGATGTCGATGTGATACGGAGGGATGGCGATGGATGCACTTTCTGAGACGATGCCCGCGCTTAGCGCGGACGGCTCAGGCGGGCGGTTGCTGGTACGACCGGAGCGGGCAGCGGACATGTTGGACATTAGCCGAAGCATGGTGTACCGGCTGATCGCCGAGGGGAGGCTGCCGAGTGTGTTGATCGACCGCAGCCGTCGGGTACCGGTGGATGCGCTGCGGCGCTGGATCGCGGAGCAGGCCGCGTGACTGTACGACAGCCCGCACTATCGACCACATTCCCATCCGGGAATCCACGTGCAGCGGATCAGCAGTGCAGAGTCGACGGTCTGGAACAGCAAGGTCAGGATGTGGCTTGAGCATCTGAAAGACAACGCGCTTCGGACGGGCATCCGGAGCGCGTTTCGGGAGCGATAGAACCATGAACACCATACCCCAGAACTCGCGATCGGGCTACCCGTTCGAATTTTCGGAACGCGACTACCGCACCGAACAGAGATTTCGCGATACCCACGACTTGCAGGCCGAGGTCACCGCGGCGATGAGCCAGCTGGAACACTTCCAATACCTAGCTCTGGAGGTTGCCGAAATCGGCGATGGCAGCCGCGACTACATCGAATTCCAGCTCCCCGTGATGATGGACGAGCTCGAGCGTCGTCAGCGGCTTCTGAAAGTTCGACGCGATGACCCATTGCGTCCGCGGTGGCCGACGCGGGACGACAGCATCCCACCGCGGGTGAAGGCGGTGAAAGCCGCCTGGCCAATCGAGCGCCTCTGCCGCGAGCTGCTCCGTTGCGACCTCACACCTATGGGAAGCGGCAGGTGGAAAACCCGCTGCCCCCTGCCTGGGCACCCGGACAAGACGCCGTCGTTCGTCCTCTATGAATCGTCGGATTCCGCCTACTGCTTTGGTTGCCATCGCGGTGGCGACGTCATCAAACTCAGCCAGTTCGTGCTGAACCTGCCGCGCTTCATCGATGCGCTCGTGGCGCTTGAGCGGGAAAGCGGTCGGCGATGACAGCCGTCGTCGATCTGAAAGAGCGTCTCGACACCCTGCACCGGTTTCGTGACGACGTGGACATCCTGGAGCGCGAACCGGAATTGATCCCGGCGCCGGCCCGGACCGAACTGATGCCAGTCATGGCCGGCGCCGCGTATCGCGGTCTTGCGGGTGAGCTGGTTCGCGCGGTCGCGCCAACCACGGAGGCCGATCCGGTCGCGGTCCTGGTCACGTTTCTCACGTGCTTCGGCAATGCCTGCGGTAGAGGACCTCACCTACGGGTCGGCGACTCCCGGCATGGAGCCAACCTCTTCAACGTGCTCGTTGGTGAGACATCCCGGTCACGCAAGGGTACGTCACAGGACGGACCCTTGCGACTGATGCGACGTGCGGACGAGGGGTGGGCGACGGAACGCGTCACGGGTGGCTTGTCGTCGGGTGAGGGCCTCATCTGGGCCGTTCATGACGAGGTTCAGCGCTTCAACCCGAAGACCGGTGCATGGGAGGTCTCCGAACCGGGCGTGAGTGACAAGCGGCTGCTGTGCGTCGAGGAGGAACTGTCCCAGGTCCTGAAGACCGGGCAGCGCCAGGGGGCGACGGTCAGCGAGATCATCCGACGTGCCTGGGACTCCCGAACCACGCTTCAGACCCTGACAAAGACATCGCCGGCAAAGGCGACCGATCCGCATATCTCCATCCTTGGCCACATCACCAAGGCGGAACTTGAACGAGAGATCACGGATACGGACATGGCGAACGGTCTTGCGAATCGCTTTGGATGGTTCCGAGTCCGGAGAGCACACCTGCTCCCGAATCCCGTCAGCATGTCCGATGGCACGGTCGACCACCTCGGCAAACGCATCGGGGACGCCCTGGCGTTCGCCCACGACGTTGGCGTCGTCACCCGCGATGCCGACGCCGCTGAACTCTGGAACGTCGCCTACCCGCTGCTCGAGCGGGACCGTCCGGGACTGGCGGGAGCCATCACGGCGCGCTCCTCCCCGATCACCCTGCGGTTCGCCCTGATCTACGCCCTGCTCGACTGCAGTCGGCTGATTCGTCCGGCGCACCTCGAGGCCGCGCTCGCCATCTGGGATTACGCCGAAACGTCGGTGACCTCGATCTTCGGCAACCTGACCGGCGATGCGATTGCCGACCGGATCTTGTCCATGCTGCAGACGGAGGGGCAATTGACGCGCAACGACCTGTACAACGCCTTTGGGCGCAATGTCCCCTCGGCGCG
Source organism: Thermomicrobiales bacterium (assembly GCA_035936535.1). Classification (GTDB taxonomy): domain Bacteria; phylum Chloroflexota; class Chloroflexia; order Thermomicrobiales; family UBA6265; genus CADCWJ01. The sequence continues at coordinate 3,107 of DASYVY010000324.1, forward strand.
CATCGGACACGCCCTGGACCTGCTCCATCAGAGCGGTCGGATCAGGGTCTGGAGAATTTCACCGGACGGCGGCAAGGGTCGACCCCGGACCCTGTATGAAGCGGCACACGCCGGCACCGAATCTGACCTGACCAGCACGCGATAAACGTGATTCACGCGAAAACCCCGGCCTTATCACGTCAATCACGTTTCTGGCGTAGTGGAGGAGATCAAAGGTGAGCATCCTGGAGACCGTGCAACGGCATCGCGCTGAACGGCAGCGCCTCCGGCGAGAGACCGCGATCGGGGCCGATCTGATCCCGCGCGGATCGCCCGATGATCCCCGGTACGCCGGGGTGGACCTGGTTGCTCGCGGCCACGATCTGGAGGCCCTGTGCACCGGCACTGCCCGGCTCGCACGGTCACTGGACGACCTCCCCGCTGAATGGAAGGCAACCGCCGAGCGAATCGCGGTCGATCTCCGGAATGCCGGACCGATCGAGATCGGCAGGTACGCGACCGATGTCCTGTACGCCTATGCCGACATTCCTGACATCGCTCCGGAGGTCGAAACGACGATGTACGCAGCATGGACGCTCAGCATCATGCTGCCTAGGAGCCCGCGTGTGGAGGTTGTGAACGTTCCGGACCGGGTGTCGGATCCTTGGCATGCCGAACAGGCGTCCCTCCTGAAGGTACCCGGCTCAGGGGCTGAGGTCGCGTGACGGACGTCTCTCACTCCCGGCCGCCGGATGGCCTCAATCGCGACATCACCGCAAGAGCGATCCACTGGCGCGCATGTAAGGCATTCTGCGGCACATGGAGAGACGAAGCTGATGCCGGACATGGGTGTCCGGGACGTGACGGGATAGGCGAGTAATGGCCGATCAATGCGCGGGACACCGCAAGGATGGAAGCCGATGCCGGGGGACCGCCCTCCCCGGCAAGCGGTCCTGCTTTATCCACGACCCGGACCTTGCCCAGCGTCGGCAGGAGGGCGCGGCCAGGGGCGGCCGGCACAAGGCCACCGAGCACCGGGTCCGGCGCGACCTGCGCACCGACCGGCTGGAGCCGGGCGAACTCGAAGGATTGCTCTGCCGCTCCCTGGTAGAGACGGCGCGTGGGGAGATGCCTCCGGCCGTGCTGAGTGCCCTCGCCGCGGGGGTGCGAGCGTATGTGGCCGTTCGCGAGGCAGGAACGATGGACGAACGGTTGTCGATGCTCGAAGCCGTCGCCGAACTGGAAAAGGCGCGAAGCGCATGAGCGCCTCCCGGCGACGACTGGATCGGATCGAGGCACGCTATCGCCGGTTCGACCCGCAGGCACCGTTTCAGCAGAACATGGCGGCGATCTGGTTGGCGATGACACCGGCGGATCGGGCAACGCACGACTACCTGGCGGTGAAGTACGCGGCGCCTGCTGATAGCCCTTCTGACCCGGGAATGGACCCGGACGACTATGCAGCGTTCGTCGGGATCATGGCACGTGGCCTTCGAGCGCTCGGGCTCGTCATTCCCGAGAAGCGGGAGCGGGAAACGGAGGCGGAATATCGCGCCGAGTACGCACGCTGGCAGCAGGACTTCCCCTAGCGCACGTCAGGATCTATTGCTAGGACATACGCCTGGCCGGATGTGGGTGTAACACCGGCGGGCACGCCGGGACGGACCAGCGAGCGCCACCGCGCGATCGTAATCCGGTGTCATGTCGGTTCACGCGGCGCACCTGGATTGTTGGTTGTGCACGGAAAGGTCGAGCAATGATACGTGGCTCTACGTACAGGTTCCCGATGGACACCGGTTGG
>DASYVY010000325.1:0-6234 GCA_035936535.1 Thermomicrobiales bacterium
GTCTTGTGCCGGCCATCCCCCCGCAGGAAGGAGCATCGGAAGATGCACGATGACGAGTCGATAACGGCCAGTCCGATCATCCGGGCCTCGCGCCTGTCCAAAACCTTCCGGGTCCGGCCCCGGCGCGCGGGGATGCTCGGCGCCCTGCGCGGGCTCGCCGACAGCTCGGGCCGTACGGTGACCGCGGTCGATGACATCTCGTTCCTTATCCGGCCCGGGGAAGTGGTCGGGTACATCGGTCCCAACGGTGCGGGAAAATCGACCACGATCAAGATGTTGACGGGCATCCTCGTCCCGTCCTCGGGATCGGTGCGGGTGGCGGGACTGATACCTTCAGACCAACGCCGCCAGCTGGCCGGCAGGATCGGCGTTGTGTTCGGTCAGCGAACCCAGCTATGGTGGGACCTCCCGCTGGCGGACTCGCTCGAGCTCCTGCGCTTCATGTATCGGATTCCAGCGGACCGTTTTGACGCCAACTTCACCAAGGCTCGCGAGCTTCTCGATCTCGACGGCTTCCTGGACACGCCTGTCCGGCAGCTGTCATTGGGTCAGCGGATGCGCGGCGACCTGGCGGCGGCCCTGCTTCACGACCCGCCGATCCTGTATCTCGATGAGCCGACGATCGGGCTGGATCTGGTCGCCAAGACGCGAATGCGTGAGTTCCTCGCCACGTTGAACCGCGACACCAATGTCACGATCCTGCTCACCACTCACGACCTGGCGGACATCGCGCACCTCTGCAATCGCATCATCGTGATCGATCGGGGGCGGATCCTGTATGACGGAGATCTGCCGGCCCTCTACGATCGCTACGGCACGACGCGTCACCTGATCGTGGATTACGACGCCACGCCCAAGCATTTGGACGCCCATCACCTTCCCGCGTCCATGCGACTGGCGGATGTCAACGGCCCCCGGCTGCGCATTGCCTTCGCCCGCGGCGAGCAGAGCGCGACCCAGGTTCTCGAAGTCGCCGGACGATTCGGGACGGTGCGCGATATCTCCGTCGAGGAGCCGGCGATCGAGGATGTGATCCGGGGCCTCTATGGGGACAGCCACAACGTACCGGACCGTTACACCGCTGGCCGGGGCTGACCCGCAAAGGAACGCCATCGTGCGGTAACATCTGCGACAGGTCTTCCTACAGCGTCGAACCCGAAAGCATGGTCCATGGTCCCGGAATCCGTCGAAAGAACCTGTGTCGCCTGCGAGAAGTCGTTCATGCTCCCGGCCGCCGAGCGTCAATTCCGCTCCGAGCGCGGCCTGCCCGAGCCCCAGGCATGCCCCAAGTGCCGCGCGCGCGCGCGGGCCACCCGCAACGCCGAGTTCATCGCCCTCGCGGGAGTCGGCCGCAATGGCGATTCCCCTGTCTCCCCGCCGAGCCATCGCCGGAGCGGCGGCCCGCGTGGGCGCAACGGTTCGGGAGAGGGAGCGCTTCAGCGCTATCCCGCTGTCTGCGCGGCCTGCGGGACCGAGACAGTCGTCCCCTTTGTCCCCCGCCGGGATCGTCCTGTGTATTGCAGGGAATGCTTCAACGCCCGCAAGGGTCGCTGAGTCCGTCACGGCAGAGCATGCTCCTGGCAGTGCCGGCACTTCATCCAACGAGGGTGATCCAGGGCCAAAAACCGCTTCCCTGACCTTCGACAGCCCTTTCATGACAGAGCAGGTGTCACATTGAATGACACCCGCCCGGTCGTACATCCTGGTGGATCATCTGGCCGGGTCAGGCTTCGATCTGATCCTCGTGCTCCTTCTCGACGATCGTCAGCACGTCGTCGGCGATGGTGACCATCCGGTCGATCTCATCCCGCGTCACGACCAGGGGCGGCGCGAAGTGCATCACGTCCCACGTTCGGGTAATGAAGCCGCGCTCCATCAGCAGCTCTCCGGCGCGCTTGGCGAAGCTGGAATCCTTGCCCCACTTCGTCCGGTTTTCCTTGCTCCTGACCAACTCGATCGCGCAGAGAAGGCCGGTCCCGCGTACGTCGCCGACGGTCGGATGACTTCGCAGTTCCTCCAGGCGATCTATCAGGTACGCCCCCATCTCGGCGGAGCGTTCGACGAGCGATTCCCGCTCGAAGATCTCGAGGTTCTTGAGCGCGGCGACCGCACCGACCGGATGCCCGCCGAACGTAAGCAGGTGGCCCATCGAGATCGTGTCCTGCTCCTTGAAGGTATCGAAAATGGCAGGGCGGACGATCGCCGCGCCCATCGGGGCGTAGCCGGACGTAAGCCCCTTGGCGATCGTCATGATGTCCGGCACGAAACCGAAGTGCTCGGTCGCGAACATCTTGCCGGTTCTGCCAAACCCATTGATCACCTCGTCGGCGATCAATAGCACGCCGTGCCGGTCGCAGATGTCCCGGAGCATGGTCCAGTAAGTAGCGGACGGGACATGCACACCGGCGGCGCTGGAGATCGGCTCCCCGATCACGCAGGCCACGGTCTCCGGACCCTGGTTCTCGATCTCCTGCTCGACGTACTTCGCGGCCATGATATCGGCCGCTTCACCCTCGAGCCCGAAGTCGGAGCGGTACTGATTCGGGTGCGGGACGTGCGACACGCCATACATGAACGGGCCAAAGTACGCCTCATTCCGGGACGCCGTGAGACTCATCGCGCCGTGGGTCATCCCGTGGTACGAGCCTCGCCGGGCGATCACCTTGTAGCGACGCGGAAAGCCGCGCATCGCCTGAACCTGCTTGGCGATCTTGATCGCGGTTTCGACCGCCTCCGACCCGCCGGAGCAGAAGTACACCCGGGACAGGTCACCGGGAGTGATCTCGCTCAGCTTGTGCGCCAGGCGCGCGGTCGGCTCGGTCGTATAGGACACAGCGGAGACATAGGCGAGCTTCTTCGCCTGGTCGCCCATGACCTCGCCGATCTCGGCCCGGCCATGACCGGCATTGACGACCCACAGTCCGGAGATGCCATCGAGGTATTCGCGGCCCTGGATGTCCCAGAGGCTTGTACCTTCTCCACGGGTGAATACGCGCATACCCTCTCGTTCGGCGATCTCGGCCCAGGGAGTCTGGTGCACCCACAGATGCTCCCGAGCATGCTGCTCGACGGACGCTGCGTCGTCCCCTGCCGAATCACGCGCCAAAGGCTCTGCCTGTTTGATGACCATGGTTGTTCCTCTCGCGCGTGAGCAGGGGTGGTGAAGAGCGGCACTGTCGACCGTGCCAGCCGGTTGTCGCGGCGGCGAAGTAGCGGCGTGAGTATACCAAAGCGCCAATCGATGCCCGGATCCGGGAGGATCGCGCGAGCCATTCCGGACCCGAGCCACGATGCCCGTCCACGGCCCGGGATTGGCCGGGGAAGTGCTACCATTTTGCCCATCTGTTTCCTGCCGTGGAGCCCGACCTCATCGCCCCGGCACCGAGACCTAACCACGGTGGGAGCATCGAACATGAGCGCACGCAGCACCGGATCACGACTGGTCATCGATTACCGGAACGCCATGGCCAGCGCCGTTGGTGACGAGCACGGCATTTCGGACGGCGAGCTGGACACCATCGCGCAAACCGTGCAGTCGGAGCATGACCGGATTACCTCGGAGCGAGAGTCTGGCGTCCAGCGTTGGCAGAATCTTCCGGACGACACCGCCTTGGCCAATGAGATAGCGACCTTTGCCGAGGACGCCCGCACCAGGTTCACCGACGTGATCCTGATCGGTATCGGCGGCTCGTCGCTGGGCGCGATCGCCACCATCCAGGCCCTCACGCATCCCCACCGGAATCTGCTCTCGTCCGGTCGCCGCGGCGGGCCGCGTTTCTTCGTCCTGGACAACCCCGACCCCGAGAAAGTCGCGGCCACGCTCGACACGGTCGATCTCAACACCACCTTGGTCAATGTCGTATCGAAATCGGGCCAGACGGCTGAAACGGCGGCGAACTTCCTGGTCGTGCGGGATGCGCTGATGGCGGCCGTGGGCCGTGACCAGGCGCGTCAGCAGATCATCGCGACGACCGACCCGGCCGAAGGCCTGTTGCGCCAGCTGTCGGACCAGGAGGGCTACCGGACGTTTCCGGTGCCCCCTGGCGTGGACGGGCGGCAGACCGTGCTGAGCGCCGTCGGCCTGCTTCCCGCCGCGCTTGCGGGGGTGGACATCCACGGGCTGCTCGCCGGAGCCGCCGCCATGCGCGAACGGGCGACATCCGCCGACGTGTGCGACAACCCCGCCTATCTTCTCGCTGCCCTCTCGGTTCTCGCCGACACCAAACACGACAAGTCGATGCTGGTGACCATGCCGTACGCTGATGGCTTGTTTGGGCTGTCGGACTGGTTTCGTCAACTCTGGGCGGAGAGCCTTGGAAAGCGTCTCTCGGTGGATGGCGAAGTGGTCCATGCTGGCCAGACGCCGATCAAGGCGCTGGGCGCGATCGATCAACATTCCCAGATCCAGCTCTACACTGAGGGTCCCAACGATAAGTTGATCCAGCTGATTGCGGTCGGCACGTACCGCAAGACCGTGGGGATTCCTGAGCCGCCGAGCAGCATGCCGGAACTCTCGTACTTTTCCGGAGCGGAGCTGGGGCAGCTGCTCGATCGGGAACGGATCGCGACCGCCTGGGCTCTGACCAGGGCGATGCGGCCGAACCTGACGATCACGACGCCGGTGATCGACGCCTTCGCGATCGGGGAGTTCTTCTACCTGATGCAGTTGCAGACGGTCATGGCGGGCGCGCTCTACACGGTCAACCCGTTCGGTCAGCCGGGAGTCGAAGCGGGCAAGAACGCGACCTACGCGCTGATGGGCCGGGAGGGTTACGAGGAGCTTCGTGACGAGCTTACCGCTTCGGGGCAGGAGGAAGGAACATATCGGAACGCACCGGAACAGTGAGCGGCAGGACCATGTCGAGATGATGGTTGTCATCCTCCCGTGAGTGGCTGGCGGGGAGGCTGCGCCGCACTGGTGAGACGCTCCGGGTCTTGTCACGGCGTCGTAGAATGGAGATGCTCTGGAGGCAGCGCCGGGTCGTGGCTGTGGCCGCATAACTCCACGAGGTTGCACGGCAATGCGAGCCGCCAGGATCCAGTGTGGCACCGACTATGACTCCATCCCGCATTGTCATCAGCACAGCGGCCGTTCTGGGCGTCATTGCGGTCGCCTGGGTGCTGATCCAGATCCGGTCGGTGATTTTTCTCCTGCTCCTCGGCATCGTCTTTGCCGCCGCCGTTGAACCCATCGTGTTCCGGTTGCGCCGCGCGGGCCTCCGGCGTGGCCAGGCCATCCTCCTGGTCTACGTCGCGATCTTCTCGGTCATCGGCTTCGGATTCTACTTCCTCGTTCCACAACTTCTCGGTCAGGTAGGAGCCCTCGACGAGGCGATTCCGGACATCTTCACCAAGCTGCGCCAGCGCGCGCTCGACAACGGCAATGCGTTCATCCGACAGACGGGATACCAGACCCTCCTGCGGATCGAAGGTACCTACATGCGCCTCCGGAGCTCGCCGGACATCGCCCAGGACCAGGCGGTTGGTGCAGCAACCTCGGTGCTGGGTCTTCTCTTCGCGCTGGTTTCCCTGATGATCGTCGCGTTCTACTGGATGACCGAAAAGGCGACGATCAAGCGGGTGGCGCTCAGCCTGTTTCCCCTTTCGCGTCGCGCGCGAGCCCACGCCATCTGGGACGAGATCGAGTTCCGGATCGGCGGCTGGACGCGCGGGCAACTCTTGCTGATGCTCATCATTGGCGTCTGTTCCGGACTTGCCTATTACGCGATTGACCTCCGGTTCTGGCTCGCCTTGGCGATCTGGGCAGGGGTCACGGAAGCCATTCCATTCATCGGCCCGTTCATCGGGGGCGGGACCGCGGCCCTGATCGCGTTGGCGGATTCGCCGGAGAAGGCGCTCCAGGTCGTGGTCTTCGCGATCGTGCTCCAGCAGATCGAGGGCGCGGTTCTCGTTCCCCGCGTGATGAAAAACGCCGTCGGTATGAGCCCGCTCACGGTCGTGCTGGCCGTGCTGATCGGCGGATCGCTGGCCGGTATCGTCGGCTCCCTGCTCGCAATTCCGATCGGCGCCGCGGTGCAGGTCCTGGTCAGCAATCTGCTGCGGCTGCGGGACGACCGGATCGCCGCCGAGCTTCGCGGCATGGACCTCGCGCCTCTCTCTCCGGCGCAGTTCGGGTCGCCGTTCGTGCCAATGTCGGTGAATCGAATGGCACCGGGCGGGCCTCCAGAGCCGGGGATGAGCGATCCACCCCCCGTCAGCAGTCAGCACGGTCTC
>DASYVY010000326.1:0-3106 GCA_035936535.1 Thermomicrobiales bacterium
ACCCAGGCCCCACACTGGAACCGGAACTCGATCGCCAAGGCGATCGGCCTGAACCAGAACCAGGTCCGCTGCATCGCCCCTGAAGTCGGGGGTGGATTCGGCCAGAAGATCGGCGCCTATCCTGAGGATTACGTCATCTCCGGTTTGGCCTATGCGCTGAAGCAGCCCGTGAAATGGATCGAAACCCGGTCCGAGAACATGCTCAGCAGTAGCCATGGCCGTAACCAGTGGGCGGATCTGGAAGTCGCCGCCGAGGCGAACGGCAAGATCACCGCATTGCGCGGGCGTGTCGTCGTCGACGCCGGAGCGTGGCCCAAGGGTCTTGATCTCGCCAACTCGACGTGGATCATGTCGCCCGGATGTTATGACATCCCGGCGCTGGACTTCGTGGTCCAGACGGTCTACACGAACACCGGTGCGAACGGGGCCTACCGGGGAGCGGGCCGGCCAGAGGCCGCCTACTACATCGAGCGGGTCGCTGATCTCGTGGCCGATGCGGCCAAGCTCGACCCGGTCGAGGTTCGACGCATCAACTTCATTCCTTCCGACAGGTTCCCCTTCGATACGCTGACCGGGCAACAATACGACTCCGGGGATTACGAGAAACCGCTCGACAAGGCGCTAGAAATCGTCGGGTACGCCGACCTTCGCCGCGAGCAGGCGGCGCTCCGCGAGCAGGGTCGCTATATCGGCATCGGCCTGGCGAGCTATGTGGAGATCTGCGGCTTCGGGCCGTGGGAGAGCTCCACGGTCCGCGTCGAGCCGAGCGGCGCGGTCACCATCTTCACCGGCATCTCACCGCACGGACAGGGACAGGAGACGACCTTCGCGCAGCTCGCCACCGACAACTTGGGAGCATCGTTCGAGGATGTGGTCGTTCACCACGGAGACACCGGCAACACGCCCCAGGGCAACGGCACGATGGGGAGCAGGGGCCTGGCCGTCGGCGGCGCTGCCCTGATGGTGTCCCTGGACAAGCTTCGCGAAAAGGCACGCCAGATCGCCGCCCATTTGCTGGAGGCAGCGGTCGAAGACATCGAGCTTGAAGACGGCACCTATCGCGTCAAGGGCGTGCCGGGCGGCGGCATGACGCTGGCGGACATCGCCGACGCCGCCTACGGTGGAAGCCTTCCGGACGAGTTCGACGCCGGGCTCGAGACCACGGACTTCTTTCGCCCAGCCGGCACGACCTTTCCCTTCGGGACGCACGTCGCCGTCGTCGAGGTGTTCCCGGAAACCGGGGACATCGAGTTCCTCCGCTATGTCTCCGTTGATGACTGCGGCAAGATCATCAGCCCGATGCTGGTGACGGGCCAGGTCCACGGCGGGTTGGCGCAGGGAATCGGCCAGGCGCTGTTCGAGGAGATGCACTACGACGAGACGGGTGAGCTGATCACGGGCACGCTCAACGATTACACCTTCCCGCGCGCCCACCACTTCCCTGAGTTCGAATCCCACCACACCGAAACGCCGACGTACCTCAACCCGCTCGGTGCCAAGGGGATCGGCGAGGCGGCAACGATCGGCTCGACCCCGGCGACGGCCAACGCGGTGATCGACGCCCTTGAGCCATGGGGCATCACCCATCTGGACATCCCGTTCACCCCGCAGCGGGTCTGGAGTGCGATCACCGAGGCAGAGGCGGCATCCCACGACACGAACCGGGCGGCGGACTAACGACGCGCCCATGAGGCGTCCGGGCCGGCCCTGTGCCAGCAGCTGCGCCGGGCCCGTTGTTGGCCACAATACGTGACCCGTCGAACACCCGTGGGCGGATCAGGGGCAGACACGTGGGTCTGCCCCTACGAATCAACGTGACTCCGAGGGAGCCGGCGCTGTGTCAGCAGCTGCACCGGGTCCGTTGTTGGCCATAGCCCGTGACCCGATCAAGGGCGGACATGGAGTCCGCCCCTCCGAATCGGCGTGACTTCGCGGGCCGGCACAAGACCGGCGACTACAACGCTTGTTCGCGCCGCATGCATGCTGCTACGCGGCTGTGAATGCCCACAAGGTGGCCGTCCGCGCCGGGACGTGGAGAACAGGTCCATGGTCATCCACGCCTTCGATCGCGGCTGTACCCGTTTCGTCCGATACAACCTCGCTGGTGCTCTGCATGAGCGTCCAGCCATGACCCGGCTCCAGCGACATCGGCTCCAGCGCGGTCCTGTCGAGATCGATCGCCATGCCGAAGTTCGCGATCAGGACGCGATGCTCGATGCCCGCCCAGCGATGCAGCGCCACGACCTGTGCCGTGAGGGCGGTAGCCTGCGTTGTCTTTCTGTCGTTGATGGCCAACACCGCGTCATTGCGGCGCAGGTCCAGCAATGCACGATAGACCGCGAGCACACCGGCATTGGTCTCCCGCTCCGTGGGATCGAGCTTGGACGCCAGGAAGGTCGCCTCCGCTTGGGGATCAGGGATCGTCCGGCGCAGATCTTCGTCATGGAACATCCGGAAGCCGGCAAACTCCTGACGCCGTCCGTCGGTCACCAGCCGGCCCAGCTCCTCGGGGTGATCGGTGAAATACAGGAACGGCGTCGACGCCGCAAACTCTTGGCCCATGAACAGCAGGGGAGTTTCCGGCGCGCACAGGAATAGTGCCGATGCCGTCAGGTAGCGATCCAGGCTAACCTCATGGTGCAGCCGCTCACCGAACGGGCGATTGCCGACCTGGTCGTGATTCTGGATGCAGAACACGAATGCCGACGCCGGATCTTCCGGTGTGATCGGCGTGCCGACAGGGTGGTAGTTAGACGCGAAGTCCTGCTCGAGGCCAGACATGATTGCCCCCGCGATCCGCGATGTCGTGCCCTCATAGGCGCTGTAGTAGTTCTCCCGGGCATTGGTGAGGAGCACCCGCACCTCGTGGTGAAAATCGTCCGCCCAGATGCCATCAAGCCCCTCGCCACCGGCATCGATGTCGCGGGCGCGGCTGATCTCGTGCCGCCCATCTTCTGCAAACAGAACGATCGAGCGTTCCCCCGCGATCTCCCGAGCGCGCTGGGTCAGCTCCTGGACGATATGCACCGGACTGTCGTCGATCAGCGCATGTGTGGCATCCAGCCGCAAGCCATCGATGTGATACTCCGCGATCCACGAGCAGGCG
>DASYVY010000327.1:0-4950 GCA_035936535.1 Thermomicrobiales bacterium
GGGCAAGCTCGTCTATCGCGGCTATGACATCCATGAACTGGCCGGCAAGGCGTCGTTCGAGGAGGTGGCGCACCTGTTATGGATCGGGCACCTGCCGAACCGGCGGGAGCTGAGCGATCTGGAAGCCAGGTTCGGGGCCAACCGGGTGTTGCCGGACGAGGTCATTCACGGTATCCGGGCGCTGCCCAGGAACGCCAATCCGATGGATGCCCTGCGCACCGGTGTCTCGCTGCTGGGCGCGGTCGATCCCGAGACGTACGACAACGAGCCCGATCTCGATGAGGCGATCACGATCGCCGCCCGGTTCCCGGCGATCCTCGCGGCGTTCTTTCGCCTGCGCCAGGGCAAGGAGCCTGTTGAGGGCCGTTCCGATCTCAACACCGCCCAGAACTACCTGTACCAGCTCTTCGACAAGGAGCCGGAGGAACGGCACTGGAAACCGCTCGAGACATATCTCGTGCTGCTGGCCGATCACGGGCTCAACGCATCGACCTTCACGGCCCGCGTGATCGCCTCGACCGATTCCGATCTCAGCTCGGCCCTGACCGGCGCGGTTGGGGCACTCAAGGGCCCGGCCCACGGTGGCGCCCCGGCCAAGGTGCTCGACACGCTCAACGAGATTGGCTCCGCCGACAACGTCGAGGCGTGGTTGACGAACGCCCTGGATTCCGGCCAGCGGCTGATGGGCTTCGGGCATCGCGTCTACAAGGCGGAGGATCCCCGAGCGGAGATCCTGCGCGGGATGGCGGAGACGGCAAGCACGCCGGAGTTCTTCGAGCTGTCGCGGCGGACGGAGGAGCGCGCGCTGGCGATGCTCGAGGAGCGCAAGCCGGGACGTCGCCTGTACACCAACGTCGAGTTCTACTCGGCGGCGGTGCTGTCCGCGGTCGGGTTGCCGGGGGACATGTTCCCGCCGACGTTCGCGGTCTCGCGCGCGGTCGGGTGGTCGGCGCACGTGCTGGAGCAGGTCGCCAACAACCGGCTGATTCGTCCGAAGAGCGAGTACATCGGCGTCACCGACAAGACGTTCGTGCCGATCGACGACCGGTAGGTCCCCGGGGCACCACAGCGGAACACGACCCGTCCCGGCACGGCCACAGGGACGGGTCGCTTGCTTAGGGGCGGCGCGAATCGCCGAGCGTTCGACGATACCGAGCGACCCCTTCCTATTCCTGAACGTCTTCGCGGACCGGTCGCCACGCCCGTTCGTCGAGCGTATCCAACCACCAGGCACGTGTTCAGGCACGCGCCAGACGATGTCCAGACCGATCGATTCCCCGCTAGCCACGGCATGCTCCCGCCGGCCTGCGAGCTGTAAGACATAAAGCCGGATTCCCGTGAAGACATCGCTGCGTGACGCGGGAGCGCTGGAGACAACGGACCATGGACAGCAGCGACCTCCAGCCCCGGTTCGAGGACCAGATCGAGCACTATCGCGGTGAACTCCGGGCTCACTGCTACCAGATGCTCGGCTCCCTGCAGGACGCCGAGGACGCGCTCCAGGAATCCCTGCTTGCCGCATGGAACGGGTTTGATCGCTTCGAGGGCCGCAGCTCCCTGCGCACGTGGCTCTACCGCGTCACCACCAACGCCTGCATCCGCTACGCGGAAAGCCGTCCACCCCGCGTCCTTTCCATGGATCACGGTCCTGCCTTCGCCGATGTCTGGGAAGTCGGCGAGTGGTCCCCCGAGCTTCCGTGGCTGGAGCCATGCCCGGGTTCACTGGTCGATGCCGCCACCCCATCCGTCGATCCTGCCCATCGCTACGAATTGCGGGAGAGCCTGGAACTCGCCTTCATTTCGGTCATCCAGCAGCTGCCACCTACCCAGCGATCGGTCCTGATCCTGCGCGATGTCCTCGCCTTCCCGGCCGCGGACGTGGCAACGATGCTGGGCACCACCGTTGCCTCGGTGAACAGCGCCCTCCAGCGCGCCCGTGCCTCGATGGAGAATCGCCGGCCCAGCCGCAGCCAGGCCCAAACGTTCGCCGACCTCGGCGAGGGCCAGGTGCGGGAGCTGGTTGACTCGCTGGTGGCGGCCTGGGACGCCGCCGACGTGCCGGCGATCCTCGACCTGCTGACCGCTGACGTGCACTTCGGGATGCCACCATTCCCGGCCTGGCTCGATGGCCGCGATGCCGTGGCCCGCTTCCTCGCCGAACGCGTCTTCGCCACACCGTGGCGACTGGTGTCATCGACCGCCAACGGGCAGATTGCCTTTGCCGCCTACCAGCAAAACGACCCCGATGGCCCGTTCGAACTTTCCGCCATCAACGTGATGACCGTCAACGGCGACCGCTTCTCCGGCATCATGGGGTTCCTCGACCGCGACGTTTTCGCCGCCTTCGATTTCCCGGCCACCTATACCGGCCCTGCGTAAATCCGCGGTAACCGATGAGTTTTCGCGGTCGCTCGTATCCATATCTCCAGAAGCGCGAACACCTGTCGCGCTTCTGGAGATATGGACCGGTCCTGGGATCAGGGACGGCCGGGGTACGGCGGCAAGGACCAACGCCAACCCCGGCTCTCAACCTCCAGGCCGGACCGATCGCTTCCAGACCAGGAAGGAGCAACCGTGAACTACCACGAGATCGTGGAAACGATGAATGCCGATCCAACCGTGAAGGAGTTGCTGGCGGCGCCCATACCGGCAAGGCTCGCGTATATCGGCAAGAACGGAGCGCCCCGGGCGATTCCGGTGAGCTACCTGTGGAACGGACAGGCCTTCGTGTTCGCGTCCCCGGTGACCTGGGCCAAGGTCGAAGCACTTCGGCTCAATCCGCGGGTGGCCCTCACGGTCGATGAGACGATCTTTCCACCACGAGCCTTCATGGCACGAGGCACGTCCTCGATCGTGATCGTGCAGGGCGTTCCCCAGGAATACGTCGATGCCTCCCGCCGGATCGTTGGCGATGAACTCATGCCGTCATGGGAGGCGGAAGTCCGGAGTAAGATCCATGAGATGGCGTTGATCACCATCACGCCGACCTGGCTCAAGGTCGTGGATTTCGAGACCCGCTTCCCCGGCCCGTCATAGGAGAGAGGAATCTCCTGGAGCGGTGTGGGGCCGCTCGGAACACGGCGGAGCCCCTCGTTTCCGAGCGCGCCTTCGCGCTGACCGGTCCGATTCAGGTCAATGCGCAGGCCTGGAGCGCGTGATGTCACAGTCACGCCCTGCGCTCGTTAATCGAAGACGGATGGGCCAAACGAACGGGGAGTGCATGCGGCGAGAGATGATCTGGGCAGCGGACGATGGCATCGGCTCGGAATACCTGATCGTCGCCGGCGATGATTCGGGCTATCAGGCCGATAGCGTTGTCTTCGCGAGCCGGGACGGGGAGCCAGCTCGGGTCCACTACGAGGTGCGATGCGACCCGGAATGGCGGGTACGGGACGTCCGCGTGACGGTGACGGGCCGGGAACCACGCGTGCTCCGGTTGCAATCGGATGGAGCGGGCGAGTGGACGGGTGCCGACGGCACGGCATTGCCGGAATTCGACGGTTGCCTCGACATCGACATCTCGGCGACGCCGTTCACGAACACGCTGCCGATCCGCCGGCTCAACCTCAAGCCGGGACAGGTCGAGCCGATCCGCGTGCTCTACATCCACGTGCCGACGCTGGAGATCGAGCCGTGGGACCAGCGCTACACCGGACTGGCACCGAACCGGGTGCGGTACGAGTCGATCGGATCGGATTTCATGCGGGAGCTGGAGATCGACGAGGACGGCCTGGTCGTGACCTACCCGGGGCTGTTTCGCCGCGTCTGGTCACGATGAGCGGCACTCACGATCCCACTCGTCTCGATCGCGAGTTTCACCCAGGGACCTGCTCCCTGTATTGTCATCCCAGCAGCTGCGCCGGAGGGACGGTCCAATCGCTTCGACCGGGATAAACTCCGCGACGAGGAATCCCCGGTCAAAGCGTATCGCGCTGCGCGCCGGTGTTGGAGCGGCGCAGCGCCCTCAGTCATGTTGCTCGGGACGGCCAAGGCCTCGCTCACCTTCCGTTCCGGCGGGCGGGTCACGTTATTCTCCGACCCAGCCGATGACCGTCCCGCCCTCTACCGGTGTCCAGCCGCTCCGGCCATCGGTCGTCGTGATCCAGGACCGCGCCTGCTCGCCGCCGGCATCGGTCCAGCGCACCGAGAGCACGATGTGTCGGCCGTCCGGCGAGACGAAGAGCGCCGGGTCGATGATCTCCGACGGGAAGTCAAAGTCAGGAAACAGAATCTCGACGACAGACTGGCTCGTGGCGTCGAACTCTGTCAGTTGTCCATTCAGCGGGATCGAGCCGAAGGCGTCCGGGGCGCGGAAGCGCGGAGCCTCCTGAGAGCCGACGCCATAGGCGGCGAACACGGTGCCGTCCTCGCTGATCGGTTGTCCGGATACCGGGCCAGAGGTGACGCCGGCCGGTTGGCCGACGGTGACCGCATCGGTCATCATGTCCACGAAGAGCACCGTGTACGTCGCGGTCTCGAAGACACCGAGCGGCACCCAGAGCATCACGACATCGGCCTCGGTCGATGATCCAGGCCAGACCTGGTTGGACGTGGTAGTGACAATCATCGAGCGAGACGGACGGGCGGTTACGGCGCCGGACATCGATCACGGCGTTGTGGGCGATCGTGAACAGCCAGGAGCGGAAGGTACTGCCCGTGCCGCTGCCTGCGCCGTTCCCGGCCCTGCTCGGGTCCGATTCCCGGATCCTGAACTTCGGGAGCGCTTCCAGAGCACGGATGAAGATCTGGGCGGTGAGGTCGGTGGCGATGTCCGGATCGGATGTCTGGCGGTAGCAATAGTGATAGACGGGAGCGACATAACGCTGGTAGAGCGGTGCAAAGGCGAGGGGATCGCGCAGGGCGAGCGCGACGAGTGCGGCATCGGTCGGCTGTGCCGGGTCCGGAACGGAGGCGAGCGATAACCGCGCAGGGTGGTCGCCCACAGCGTTG
>DASYVY010000328.1:0-2376 GCA_035936535.1 Thermomicrobiales bacterium
CAGGGTCTTGTAGGCGCGGTTGAGATCCTTGCAGAGTTCCTCGGCGGCGGCGCGGCGCTCGGGAGGCACCCGGTCCGGATGAAAACGCTTCATCGCGGTCCGGTACGCCTTGGTGATCTCGGCCGCGCTCGCGGTGTAGGCAACCCCGAGCAACTGGTAGTGGTTCGCTTCGTCCGGATCATCCCGCACCGGAGGTCGTTCCCCGGCGCTCCGGCGCTGCTGTCCGCTGTGTGACGATGTGCGAGTTGCCAAGCGGCACTCCCATGGAAGAAGAATGGGCGGAAGCACGCCGGGCCAAGCCGGGCATGCCGGATCATTGTATACCGGGGCCGTTTCGTGCTCGTGGCGCAGCGCCCCGATCTTGCCGGGTTGAACCGGACGATCCCGGATCGGGAATAGCCGGCGTCTGCGATCCGGGCGCCCGCTGCTCGTGCCAACCCCTGCCGTGCCTCCGACCCCCACCGGTTTCCATGGGTGTGGGCTCGAAATCGCGCGCCCTGTGTACGGCACGACCCGCCGAGTAGAATGCAAAAATCACGGGCACAACAGGCTCCGGACCGGCGATCGGTTGGTATGCTCGTCCATCGTGGTTTCCGGCTGCACATCGCGACGACTACGGCTGCACCAGGGCAGGCGTTCACGACACCGTGGACGCCTCTTGCGCCCAAGGCGAACGGCGAAAGGAACGGGGGATGCGTCTTCAGGTGGTGACGGTGCCGTACCGGTATGACGAGCGTGACAACGGATCAGGCGGTGGCCCGCAGGCGATGATCGAGGCGGGTCTCCTCAGCCTGCTGGAACAGGCTGGCTTCGACGTCCAGGATCCCCTCGTGGCGGAGCTTCCCGACTCCGAGCGCGTTGAAGGTCCAATCTCGGTCAACGTCGGTCGTCTTGGCGCTCGCACCGCCGAGCACGTCCACGCCGGGCTGCGGGACAGCGGGCACGTCTTCGTGGTGTCCGGCGATGACACGGCCACGGTCGGCATCGTATCGGGCCTCCAGCGGGCGCTCGGGGCAGGGGCTGCGATCGGCATCGTCTGGCTCGATGCCCACGGTGACTTCAATACGCCCGAGACGTCGTATAGCGGCATTCTCGCCGGGATGCCGGTCGCGATCCTGACCGGGCTCGCCGGTCCTCTCTGGAGGGGCGCCGCCGGGCTCGCCGCTCCGGTGCCGACCGACCGTGTCCTGATTGCCGGTGTCCGGGAGCTGGACGAACGGGAAGCCACGCTGCTTCGTTCCACGGATGTGCAACTGATCAGGTCGGAGGAGATCAGCTCGGGCAACGCCATGGCCCACGCCCTTCGCCGGCTGGAGCGGTCCTGCGAGGTCATCTGCCTCCACGTCGATCTCGACCTGCTCGATCCCTCGCTGGTGCCTAGCTCCGCGACACCCTGCCCAGCCGGGTTCACCATCGATGTCGCATCGCGCCTGATTCGGGATGTCCTCGCCACCGGCAAGGTCACGGTGCTGAGCCTGGCTGGCCTGAATCCAGGGGCAGGACCGCTCGGCAAGCGCTCCCTTGCCTCGGCCATGGAGCTGATCGAGCGGTCGGTGCCGGCATGGCTCACGGCCGCCCCAAACCGGGATGGGCATGACGGGTCCTGACCATCTTCAGCATCCACTGTTGCAGGTGCTGCAGGCAGTGTTCGTCGATCTCACCGACCGCGGCGACATCGATGTCGTCGCGGTATCCGGCACCAGCGAGGTCGAGGTTCAGGCGGATGCATGGACGTTGGTCCTCGAAGGGTGGCCACTGGCTTCGGCCTGGATCGCGCTTGACGAGACGCCGTCGTCCCACGCCGAACACATGGCGGCGCTCGCTGCCACGATCGCTTCCCCTGAGCGGGCCGCGCTGCGTGGAGCTGATCGCCGGCTCGATGGAGCGGTCATCGCCGCTCTTGCCGGCTCCGGCGACCCCCTGTCCGAAGCGCTGGCCGTCCTGCTCGGCGGCGCTGATCAGGACGGGGCCGGGCCTTCCTGATCGCCCACCTCCGAGGCCGCGGCGCACGGCGGCCTCCCCCAAAAGCGGGTTGCCGCGATGGACGTCCGAGGTCAACCGCCCAACCAGGCGACAGGCCTGCTCGCGAAGCGCCGCGATCGAGCTGGCGTTCCCAGAACCCACGGTGCCGGCATTTCCCATGCTGGCAGGCACACCGGCATGATGCCACCAAGATGTCCGCTTCCTGACCCAGGAGTCAGTGGGCACATATTCTGCAGAGGCTTGGGGTATACCGATCCCATGCTCGGCATGATCGCGAGAAACCCAAAGGAGACCAGCATGTCGTATCCCTACCCGCAAGACCGGCACCGGGACCGCAAGGAAAAAGGCGAGCAGCCTTACAAGGATGCCCGTGAAGCCATGACGCAACAGCAA
>DASYVY010000329.1:0-3126 GCA_035936535.1 Thermomicrobiales bacterium
CGCCCCGTCATCGCCTGGGGCTTCGGGCGTATTCTGCGCTCCCTGAACAGGAGCATCGTCCGTAGCGGTTTCGGGGGTGTTCTGGGCTCCCTGGACTGGTGCATCCTCGGCCGCGGCCTCCGGAGTTGCCTCCTCTGCGCCAGGGAGAGAGATGAAGTCAGCGGCCACCCACCCCGTGATTGGGCCCTCGGTGCCAACGACCTCGACCTGGTACCACGTGAGATCATCGGCCTCTTCAGGTCCCCCGATGACCTCCAGCTCAACGCCTTCACCGAGTTGATCGATTCCATCGGCACTCGTGGTCGGCTCCTCGCGCAGGTTGACGGAGTCGTCGTTGGTCACCACACGTGCGCCGACGTCGATCTGTGCTGGGTCCGTGTCGGCGGTCGTCCCGTCAGATGGCGCATCGACTTCTGCCTCCGCCGATCCCAGGTAGGAAATGTCAGCGGCGTCTCCGGCGATTGATTGATCCGGCGTTACGGCGAGCCGGAGGATCTCGACCGTTCCATCTTCCTCGGTCCGGCTAGTCGTGGAGACTCCGGACGGGAAAAACGCGGCATCGCCAGGATCCAGCGTGAACTCCTGCTCCGGCGCGGCGTTCGGCCGGAGGCCGGGCGATGCGGTACGGCTCACCTGCACGTCGCCGCCATCCACGGCGAAACTGAAGTTTCCGTCGACCGCGGAGTACAGCGCGGCGCCCTCGGTTGCGGGAAGATCGGCGCCGGCCGGAGCGACGATCCGGTCGAGCGTGACCGTCGCCGGTCCGTCCGGAAAGTCCTGCACAATTCCGTCACCCAGCACCGTAAAGGATACGCCGGCGAATGCTTCGGCTGCCGGTTCGCCAGCCGGGTAGGTCGTGCTCGGCACGTCCTCGCTGACGGGGTGGAATACCGCCGACAACAACACGAGGTCCGTGTCACCGTTGTTGACCAGCGACATCGCCGTCCCGGGCGGGAAGACGACCAGCTCGCCCGCGTCGATGGCTTCCTCCGCGGCGGCGGTCGTCTCCTCTCCATCGCGGACCACGATTGCTTCCCCTTCCGCAATGGCCGTCAGAGTGCCCGATTCGACGTAATCGAACTCTGGCCCGGGATGTGTATGGAGCGGGCTGGAAGCTCCGGGGGCGAGCGTGATCCGCAACAGGCGAACCGAGACCGGCGCCTCCGGAAACTCCTCCAGCGGGAACTCGATCAACCGCGTGATGTCGGCCGATGGCGCGACCGTTCCCGCCTGCGGCGACGCTGCCGGCGTTGCCTGCGGACTGGCGGTGGGCGTCGCGTCCTGGGCAGAGGCCGACGAGGCGAGCATGCCGGCGATCATCCCGAGCAAAGTCAGGACAGCAACGATCGAGAGGGGGCGGATGGCTCGGGATAGTGTTGCGGTCGCGGCTGGCATGGCACTCCTCGTGTCGGGGGCAGGCGGCATCCTCGAACAGCACGGATCAGGGCCGGCTTGCGGAGTCGCGCCCTGTGCGACCCTGCCCGCGGGCTTTGGTCGTAGAGGTTCAGCCGGTCTGAACCCTGAATCGCGATGAAAAGCAGTCCCTTTCCATGAGCGCTCTGGATCTGGGCAGATCGTCCACTCGATGGTACCGCAAAACGCCACCCGATCTCAGGCCCCAAGCGGGTGGAGCACTTCATTTCCGCGCTATGGCTACGGCCCGGGTGACATGAACCACGCCAGGGCAGCGGCGGCTGCGATCGAGAGCGCGTTGACCACGTCGTTGGTCACGAACGGGACGCCACGTATCAGCGTCGCATGAATGCCGCAGTGATGCACCGGTTGCTCGGTCGGGGCGCGGCAACGTGGGCACCAATACTGTGCTTGGACGGTCGCGCCGAGCAGACTGTCGGTCAAGGCACCAGCGAAGCCCGCGACGGTCACGGCAGCCAGAACGGCCACGACGGATCTGTCTGGCAACCACCAGTCCATCGCCGTGCCCGACGCCGCCGCGAGAGCGATCACCGCCGCGCCAAGGAGCGCGCCGAAGGTGCCCTTGGCGCTCACGGCTCCAGACGAGCCGGAAGCGGCACGGCGCCAGGTCGTAATCATCCGCGGTGGAGCTGCACTGGTGCGGCCGATCTCGGTTGCCCAGGTATCGGCACAGGCGGCCGCGACTCCTCCACCGGCCGCAGCGAGCCACGGTGAAGGATCCTGCGCCAGACCGGCCCCCATGGCGCAGAGCGCCGGGACGCCGCCATTCGCGAGAACCTGCACCATGTCCCGGCGCTCGCCCTTCGTTGCCCGGATTTGCGGCTGGATTTCTCGTGACAGGCGTGACAAAGCGCTGGACGATGCAAAGAAGACGACGATCAGCAAGCCGGTCCACCAGCCGCCGAACCCGACCAATGCGGTGCCAACTGCGACGGCGGCAAGGGCGCCGGAGGTCGTGAGGAGGGAAGCTCGCACGCCCAGCGCGGTGACCAACGTTGCGGCCAGGAGCGCCAACGGCACGCGGAGAACGCCGGATGCAGCAATCGAAAGGGAGTCGATACCAGAAGCCTTGCTGTGGGGAGCCGTGGTTGCCAGTGTCCGATCAGAGGAGCGTTCCGTGAGACAGGCCATGTTGCTCATGTGGCGGAGGGCCACGATGTCAGGGTAGGATGAACTACGCGTGCGTGGGCTGTCCAGCCCAGCGAGGACCCTCTAGCTCAACGGCAGAGCAGCGGACTTTTAATCCGGAGGTTCTGGGTTCGAATCCCAGGGGGGTCACCACCGAAAAGACCATGGCTACGGGGTTTCTTCCGTGCCAGCGTGCGACCCGCGAGCGGGCCGATTCACGATTGCAGCAAAACGCGCTAGCTCGATCGCGTGTCGGACTCGAATAGGCCTTTCGGGCGAGTCCAGGGCCGAGCGCATGGAATCCAGCTCGGTATAGGTGTAGTCGTTCATCGTCGTGCTGATCTGCGAGTGCCCGAGAATCTGCATGATCGTCCTGGGGTGCACGTTGTGGGCGGCCAGGAACGTGCCGCACGAATGTCGGAGATCGTGGAAGCGCCGTTGCTCGAGCCCCGCGGCGGTCAGCAGCTCCCGGAACCGCTTCCTGACGTTGCTAGGGTCGAGCGGCGTCCCGATCATGGAGCAGAACACCAGATCCCACTGCTTGCCCTGCCAGCGCTCACCGGC
>DASYVY010000330.1:0-5411 GCA_035936535.1 Thermomicrobiales bacterium
AAGTTCCACTCCCCCTGTGCCGTCAAGGCGGTAGAGACCATTCGGCTGGCTGCCTCCGTCAATGTCACCGCCGGAGACGAGTGCGTAGAGTTGGTCGCCGAGATAGGCGACATCGGCAACACCAGTGACTCCCCCGAAAGCAATTCGATACGCCGGGAGTCCCTCCGCAATCAATGAGGGGCACCCGTCCTCAATGCGGGCCACGCCAGCGTTCGGTCCCGGCTGTCCTGCGATTGTGACGATAAGGGAGCCGTCCGGGGCGAAGGCGAAGCCTCGTGGGTTCGTCAGCCCGGCGGCCACGACGGTGAGCGCCTCGGCCGTTCCCGGTGTACCTGGAGCGTAGGTTCTCGGGCGGTGGTGATCGGCCTGGCTTGCCAATGCAACGCCATGGCGAGTACCGGGGAGCGTCAGCAATCCTCCAGCTATGCTCCCTGTGAGCGCCCCGATAACTTGCCGGCGTGATATAGCTGCTGTCAGCTTGGTGAGGTCGTCGAATCGTCGGTCAATCATGAGCGCTCTCAGTGCCGTAAGGTGCCCGGTTCAGCAGACGGGAAGTGCGGTTCCTCCCATCACCAGGCACCGCACCGAATATTGGACTCCGCCACGATGGGGACCTCAGTCACCCACCATACTCTTTACGCAGCCCATGAATGACGACCATCTCTCTGATTGGCGTACAGCTACAGGGGTGCTCATGTCTTCCACGCGCTCACGCCTCGTGAGTGCCATCCCCTTATGTGCTGACCCAAGAGGGTTGACTACCGGTGCTACCGCTCGATGGAGATTCCGCGCCAAAAGGCGATATATCCCTGAATATTGTCCGCGGCTGGACTGGGGGACGGGTAGTACCAGGCCGCGTCCTGGTTCGTCGCTCCATGTACAACAACGTCGAAATAGCTCGCAGTCCCTTTCCACGGACAACTGGTATGCGAAGTGCTTTCCCGCAGGTGCTCGCGGTTCACTGACGCCGGCGGGAAGTAGTAGTTGCCTTCGACAACAATACCTGCGTCAATCTCAGCCAGAGTGACACCCTTCCAAGTTGCTCTTGCCATGTTCCCCTCGTCTGATATGCCCCGTCCGAACTGCGGATACAGAACGGTCAGAAGTATCTTGCGTGATGTTTTGATCGGCGTTCCCTCTGAGTCCAGTCCGTGCCACGTGCTATTTGTCAGTCAGAGTACTATGACCGCTGGAGCTCGCTTGTGCAGCTGGAAACTTTATGGTCTTCGTGAGACGCTGAGGACGGGAAGAGCCTGTTTCCACATGAGCATGGTAAAGACCACCAGATGAACCCCTGCGGACCGTCGTCCAACCGCTCTCGATGACGCGCCAGACGCCCGATGCGCCTCATGTGCCGAAAGGACGCTTACCCAGGCACTAACTGCCCCCGGCCCCGTTGATGTCTCCACATGGCGGGTAACAGACGTGGACCCGTCATGGTCCTGACCCCCTGATGCCAACCAGGAACCAACTGGAACACGGCACTCATCTCATGCGAGTACCCCTGCTTCAGCCGGGACCAGTATCAAGTAGTACTCCGCGTGCTTGGGTAGGCTAACTGGTGGCATGTCCTGCACCGAAAGCGACCTGCGAGAGCGTAGAGGACGGCGCGCGCGAGGCCGGCATTGTCCGTCAGGGCGGCGATCACGTCGAAAACGAGCGCCGTCCCAAGCAGCCCGAGCGGAAAGGGAATGAGCATCGGGTGAATCGGATGACCGAACAGCTTCGCTTTGCTTTCCATGATGGTCCTCCTGTGCCCAACCTCTCCTGGCAACTCTAATAGGGAACTGTGCCTGCCGGCAGGAAGCGATCATCGGCAGTGCGCTTGACGGCGCATACCGTGTTGCCGGGGAGCGCCACCGCGCCCAGCACCCCGTCTGCATCATCCCGTCGGAACAGCCCATCCTGGAGAGATGCCATCACGACCTCCACCGCGAGTTGGTTCCCTGTCGACGACCGCAGCGAGCCGACAAGCGCGCCATCGGACGCTCGCTCAATCACCAGCTCCTCGCCGTCCGGTCTCGCCATGGTGGTCGTTTCTCTTTTCGCGAGTTTGCCTCGGTACCAGTCGCCCGAATACCACACACCCGCATGCGGGCGCATCCCGCAGGTGAAGGCAAGGTACGCTCCGTCAGGTGCTACTGCCACCCCGAAGGCGCCCTCACCGTTTGCAAGGAGACCGGCAAAGTGTGTCACCTCAGCCGGTCCAACGCGCAGCACTGATCCCTCGCTGGTAGTCAGCATTGGCTCGGACATCGCGGTGATCGGGGTGCCAGCAGGGGGCGCCCATGTTTGGACACCCCCGACTAGAAGGATCACGAGCAACAGCGCGTGAATCGCATGCTTCACGAGCCCGTCACCGTCAACTCAAGCCGCATCCCTCGATCCTCGTGATCGCCGACGGGACAGTAGACCTCGTAGGTGCCGGGCTCCAGGTTGACCTGGAGCTCCCGTGTCTCGCCCGGTTGCAGATTTTGCTCGAATGCCTCCTCAATGCCTTGGCCTTCCACCTCGAAGTTATGCTCGGCCGTGCCGGCATTGGTCACGACGAAGGTCGTCGGCCCAGCCGGTAGTTCGGTCGGCATATCGATAGCAAACTCCGTCTCCGTCACCTCAACCGTGCCGGCGGTTTGGGTCACGGGCGAAGCCGCCTCGGCATCCGGCGTTACCGCAGTTTCGTCCGGTGCCGGCGTACCGACGGGCCCTTCCGGCATAATCCGCCAGATCGCACCGGTGTTCGGCCGTGGTACGAGCCCGGCCGGCGAGGCCTCGATGATCCCAAGGTCGGCAACGTAGAGCGAGCCGTCCGGAGCGAATGCGATCCCGACGGGCCGCGCCGGCGCCCCCGTCGGCTCGTGGGGATGCGGATTCTGAAGGAAGGTCTCAACCCCGCCGGTCTCCTGCTCGATCCGGTAGACGGCGTGACCGCTCCGCTCCGTGGCACCAGAGACGGGCCCAAAATCGCCGTGGCTGGCAATGAAGAGGCTGCCCGCCAGATCGCCCCAGGCTTCGGGGGCGACCGCAGCTTGACCGGTCGCCGTGTGCGGCGCGAGCGTGGCAACTGGCACTGGTGCCTCGCCGCCATTCAGCAACGCGTCATGGTTGGCGATCGCGAATTCCGGTGGTTCGCCGCCCTCCGGGGCGAACGCCTCGTCGGTTACGGGCGTGCCAGCCACGTAGTCCGGGTAGCCGAACCAGCGGCCGGCGTCCTCCTCCTCCAGTCGCCAGACGCTGTCAGGGGCGTTCTGAATCGGACGACTGCCTCGTGCATCTGGGCCGTTGTCCACAACCCAGAGGGCGCCGGAGGCGTCGGCGGCGAGGCCATACGGGTTGCGCATGCCCCATGCGAAGACCTCCAGTGTTCCCGATGGATCTGCAGCCTGGAATCGCAGGACTGAGCCATTGCAGAGGACGGCGCCCGGAATCGTCGTGCCCGGATCCACTGCCACACCGAACGGCTGGTAGGGACTGGTCAATGCCAGATCATTGGGATTGTCGGCGGTCAACACGTTCGGGCTCTCGTACGGATCGGCCGCAATGATCACGTCCTCACACGGCACGTCACTGAAATCGGGATACAGCGGCAGCCACCCAAAGAGGGCGTTGTCCGGGCCGACCACCATACTGTTGGTCGCCGTACCCTGGCCAAAATAGACCCAGCCGTCCTCGGCGAAGGCGAGTTGGTTGTTCTGGTGGTCGCCAACGCTGGGCAGCCCGGTCACGATCGGTGTCACTGCGCCAGCAGCCAGATCCACGACCGCAATTCCGCCGGCGTAGGCGACATAGAAGGTGCCGTCCGGGCCGAACGCGATGTCGGTGATGGGGGGCGTAAGACCCGCCGTTGCCGCATCGACCACCGGCGTGAGGGTGCCGTCCGGATTGACGACGGCGACCTGGGCAGGGGTGCCACCGAAGCCGGAGAGGGCGGCGAAGACCGTCCCGTCCTCAGCGACAGCGACCGCGTCGGGAAAGCTGAGGCCCCCGGCGACGAGTTCAAGCTGGAAGCCTTCCGGCAAGCCGACATCCGCAGCAGTCACCCGCGTCTGCGCCTGTTGATATGCAAGCAGACCGGCCTCGGTGCTGAGATCGAGCTCAACAGGAGGTGTTGCATCTTGAGCTATTGTTGAGAGCGGCAAGGCCAGGAGGAGGAATGAAAGAACGATCAACCGTGTCAGGTGTGCACGCATCTCAGTGTCTCCTTCGTTGGTGGCGCCAACAGCCTCGTCGATGCTTTGAAACAACGAAATCGGTTTTGCACTTCAGAGATCCTTGTCATCACATCTTCGCTCTTGGCACCTCCGTTTCTGGCGCCTCCGTTTCGGTGGATTCTTCCGCCCACCAGACCCATCGCGAACCGTCGGCGTGTGCCGGTCACGCTGGCAAGACCTGCTCCTTTTCCAGGTTCTCACGCGCCAGACGGACGGCCGCGGCGTAGAGGTAGTGAGGAAGCGTCTCGGCCTCTTTGGCCTCGTCAAGCAGACCGGTGACGCGGAGGGCCTCAGCGAGACCAGGTAGCCGCCCTCGGAACGCCTCTGCAACCTCGTTGGCGAGATCCTTGAGGATCGCTTCCAGTGCTCCTCGATCGGCAGCACGCACCACCAGGAAACTGGGGCAGTAGTAGCGCTCCACGGCAGAACGCTGTGCCCCGGCGTCGACGGACACCTCACGGATCAGTTCGCTCGCCAAGAGCTCGGCCACGTGACGATGCACGCTCGGCGCTGAGAGGCCCAGCTCCTGCGCCAGCTGGGAAACAGTGCGAGGCTGGCGCTGGACACTGTTGAGAATCCGCTCTTTCGTACCATCGTTGAGCTTGCCTTGCTTGGCAATTGCGACCCAAGGGTCATCAGCTACGGGGGCGGCGGAAGCACAGGAGCAGGCAAAGCGAAGCAGCAACTTGGTGGTGATTTCTGGTGGAGGTGACCCATCCGCCAGAGCGCTGATCTCCCGGATGAGGGTGACATCGCATGGGGTTTACTCCTGTATGGAGGGCACCATATTAGCATCACTGCTAAAACAATGCAACGATGGCACCACGACTGCTCTCTTGGGCGTTGCAACGGTGCTCCACTCGATCTTGCTCTCTTCATGACCAAGAGCCGCGTCGAGCTCTTGCTCGAGCAGGGAGGATCGGCCGGGTCCCCGGACGAGTCGTCGAGGCGAGGAAGGTGGCACAGCAGGAGATGGATCGGTGATCTCCACTCTCGAGTGCCAGATCCTGCCATCAGGCCTTGGCTCTGCCCAATAATCGACACCCCATGCAGTCCAGAGATCTCTCGCGCGCGAGGACACGACAACGGCCCCCGAGGATTCAGGAGCCGTGTCGTCTGTACCCGTTGCATGTGGGCGATCCTGGCGACCCATAGACTGCCATGGAACCATGGGCCAGGTCGCAGCGTTACTTCTGGAAGCCA
>DASYVY010000331.1:0-2050 GCA_035936535.1 Thermomicrobiales bacterium
CCCATGGAGATCAGGGTGCGGAGATGTGGATGTCGTGCTTTCAACAGCTGCAGCTGGCGGAAATTCCCCCTGAGTCCCTCATGGCCACCCTCGTCTTCAGGGTACGGTCGTGCGGTATCGGCATCCGGGTCGCCAAGCGCCACGCGGCCATCGGGACCGATCAACCCGAATGCGTAGTTGATGTGCGTGAGGTTGTCGGCGGCATGATCGAGCGCGCTGAAGAACCGCTCATCTGTTGACCACCCTGCCAGGTAGCCGACGACTCGCTTCGGTCCAGACGTCACCGGGTCTTCCATGAAGCTGTCTCCCTATAGGTAATGAACGCGTCAATGCTGGAGTTGGTGCTACGGCCTGCGACTGTTTGCCGCGTGGAACAGGGAATAGCCGAAGGGATCTCCTCCGGTCTACGCCAGTTCGTGGCGGATGGCGTAGACGGCCGCTGCCGACCGGGATGACACCTTGAGCTTGGTGAAGATCGCGGTGAGATGGGTCGTGACGGTGCGGTGGCTGATGAAGAGCTCTTCGCCGATCTGCTCGTTGGAGTGCCCGGAGGCCAGTAGACGCAGGACATCACGTTCCCGGGCTGTGAGCCCGTGGGCCTCTCGAACTGGCATCACCGGCATCGGGTTGGGGTCGGGTGCGAAGGCAAGCGCTTCGGCAACGGCGGCGTCTGTGGTGAGGGCACGTCCTTCCGACTGGGTGGCGGTGAAAGCGTCGTTATCCATGGCCTCCCGCGCCGCCCGCACATGATTCTCGTAGTCCCTGCTCCGTGCTCCCGCCGGCCTGGAGGTGCGAATCCTTTCGAGCAGCGCGTCGGCCGCCGCCAGCAGTCGGGCCGCCTGGTGCATGGCGCCCGTGGCCACCGCGACCCCGGCGACGCCATCCAACCCCTCGACCACAGCGGCGCGGTTGCCGATCTGCTGGGAGAGGGCGATCCCTTCCCGGAACTGCTGCGTGGCGCCAGCGACGTCACCCTGCAGCCGGGCGATGTCACCCAGTGCGAGGAGCGCAGGCGCGATCTTCACCTTGTCGTCGATGCTCCTTACAGTCACCAGAGCATCCTCAAGATGGGCTATCGCCGCGGCATAGTCTCCGCGCGCCCGGTCGATTTGGGCGAGCAGCATCTTGGCAGCCGACAGATCGGACCGATGCCCGAGCCCCGCGAGTAAGCCGAACGCCTCCTGGATCAGGGGTTCTGCTCGCTCATGCTCCTCCTGCATCAGGAAGACCTCGGCGAGGTTCAGCAGCGCCAGCTCGATGCCATAGACGTCGTCCACCAAGCGGTCCATGGCAAGTGCCTCCTCGAACAGGGGTACGGCCCGGTCCACCTGGCCGCGGTCGTTAAGAACCGTCCCGAGGTTGTTCAACCCGGCTTTGAAGAGCCATGTGTCGTTGGTCTCGCGGCCGATGGCGAGCACTTCCCGGTTCGCCTCCTCCGCGCGATCAAAATCGCTCAATTGTTGGTAGGCAATCCCTACGTTGACCAGTGCCAACCCGGTGTGCACTGGATCGCCGACCTCACGGAAGATATCGACAGATTCAAGCATTTGCTCCAGGGCCTGTTCCAGGTCTCCCAGATGCTCCACCAGGATCCCGTGCCCAAGCAACGCCTTGGCGCGCGATCGCGTCCGCCGGGCGATTCGCGGATGCCGCAGAAACCCTTCGAACAGTGCGAACGCCTCGGAGTGATATCCACGCGTGTGGAAGAAGAAGAACCCCATCCCGAGATCGACGCCATCCTCGACCCGGTCCTGCGCTGCCAGCCAGGTGAACGCCGCCCGCAGGTTACCAAGCTCGGTCTCCACCAGGTCGAACCATTGCGACCTTCCGGAGCCACGAAGCACCGCAAACGTGCGTTCACCCAGGGCGAGGCACCAGGCCGCATGGGCGTCCCGCGCCGCTCTCTCCTCCCCGTGTGAGGCCAGGTGTTCCAGCCCGAACTCGCGGATGGGCTCCAGCATCCGGAACCGTGGTTCCCCTGTGTGGTCCGCCACTTGATACAACAGGCTCTGGTCAACGAGAGGCTCGATGCTTTTGAGCACGGTCACCC
>DASYVY010000332.1:0-1898 GCA_035936535.1 Thermomicrobiales bacterium
CCGCTCGCCAGGCGGGACTGGAGCGGCAAGCAGGACTTTTTCAAGGTGGTCGAGTCGCTCTCCGGTGCATTGGACATTACACCGGAGGTGAAGCGGAGCGACGACAACGAGACTCGGGCAGCGCTAGCCGATCGCTCCGCACCCTCCGACAGCACCGGCTAAACTTCATGTACCAACTGTTGCCGTAGCAACGGTTCCGGTCGAACGGTCACACGGGAGAGTTCCATGGAAGCGCTCGTCAAGCTTTCGTTCTATTGTTTCGCCGCCTCCTCGATCGCGCTCGGCGCCGGAGCCCTTTCGTACATCGCCTTCGCCATCGGACGCGTCAGAATGCAGCGGACCACCCTGGCCACGAGCGCCGGGACCACCGTCTCCGCGAGCCGCGCCGAGTTCGGGCCAAGCCCCGTCGCGGCGGGCCGCTTTGGCACACTGCTTACATCGTTTGGTGCGTGCTTCGCCTTTCTGGCCGTCCTCCTGAGGACGATCGCCGCCGAGCGCCTTCCGACCGCCAATATGTTCGAGTTCTCGCTCACCTTCGTGCTTGCGATCTCGGTCATCTATCTGATCTTCGAGCGCGTGTATGGAATCCGCCAGCTCGGCGCCATTGTCGTGTCGCTCGCTTTCCTGATGACGGTCTATATCTGGAGCCTCCCGGCGGCGATGCGGGAAGTCGATCCGTTGATCCCGGCCTTGCAGGCGCGTCCGATCATGACAGCCCATGTCTCCAGCGCGATCCTCGCCTACGCGACCTTCGCGGTCTCCTTTGCGGCGGCGGTGATGTTCCTGATCAAGCACCGGTGGCACGTCAGCTGGCTTCCGAGCACCGAGGTCCTCGACGATGTCGGGTTCCGCGCTGTCACGATCGGGTTTCCGCTCCTCTCGCTGGTCCTGATTCTCGGATCGATCTGGGCGCACGACGCATGGGGCGTCTACTGGTCATGGGACCCGAAAGAGACAGCGGCGCTGTTCACCTGGCTGGTCTATGCGGTGTACCTGCACACGCGCACGTTGCGCGGCTGGCGCGGTTCGCGAAGCGCGGTCGTCCTGCTCTTTGGATTCGCCGCGGTCATGTTCACGTACTACGGGAATTACTTCTTTGGGGGTCTCCATGCGTATGGAGGCGTGTAACGCGGGCATTCCCCATCCAGCGGGAAGGGACCGTCCCAATGGCATCCGCTGACGCCACTCCTGCGTCGGCCGGGCTGGAACGTCCGGCACCTTCGTCACGGACTCGGATCGCTCTCGTGATCGTCATCGTGGCGGGGATCGTCGGCGGCGCCTGGCTGCTCGGCGAGCAGCAGGATTTCGGTTCGATCGGCGAGGGAGGGGTTCATGCCAACCCAATTCCATCGGTGGGAGAGCAAGCGCCGCAACTGCTGACGTTTACCGCGGATGGCATGCCCATCCGCCTCTCCGACCTTCGCGGATACCCAGTCTGGCTTAACTTCTGGGGTTCGTGGTGTCCGCCCTGCCGAACGGAAATGCCGGAAGTGCAGGCAGCTTACGAGACGCTAAAGCCGCAAGGGCTGATCATGCTGGGAATCAGCATGCAGGAGGAGCCCGCAACGGCGGTCGAGTATGCCCAACGTGCCGGGGCGACGTTTCCCATCCTCGCGGACCCCAATTATCTCTCCGCCCTTGTGCCTCCGGGCGAGTTTCCCGAGGTGCGAGAGATGGTCGAGACCTGGCAGATCAACAACTTCCCGACGCATATCTTCATCGACCGGGACGGCACGATCCGGGCTGCGGTGTTGAACCAAATGGACTATGAGACCGCCGTTCGCTACGGCGAGATGATTTTGGACTCGCCGATGCCGGCGGATGTGTCCCCCGCCCTGGTTGGAACACCGTCGGACTGACACGTCGATCCTCATACATTCACGACCGAGGTGTGGGAG
>DASYVY010000333.1:0-8195 GCA_035936535.1 Thermomicrobiales bacterium
CCATTGAAGAGTACCTGGAGCTCATGGACGCGGTCATGGGGAGGGACAGCTGAAGCAGTCGCACATCCATGCCAGTGACGCCCGGGATGACCTGCTGGATGGGGAAGCGCAGTCTCGCGCTCGGTGCCCTTGAGACCCGGCGCGGCGAGGCGGCTACGGACGGGTCCCGAATCGGGAGAGTCGCCGTCACTATGGTACAATCCGGGACCATTGAGGCCCATATGCCGGCCTCGTTTTCCCGTGCGTTCAAGGCATTCTGCCCGCGATCACCGATCCTGGATCGGGGGAGTACCGCTTGCCAAAACAGGTTGGAATCGACCTCGGCACGGCCAATGTCATCGTCTTCCTCAAGGGACGAGGCATCGTCATCAACGAGCCTTCCGTGGTCGCCATCTCGGCGAAGGACGGGAAGGTCAAGGCCGTCGGGCTCGAAGCCAGGAACATGCTGGGACGAGAACCACGAGACACCATCGAGGTGGTGCGCCCGATGCGCGATGGTGTCATTGCAGATTACGTCGTTACCCAGAAGATGCTGGAATACTTCATCAACAAGGCGTGTGGCCGATTCTCGATGATCCGTCCGGACGTGATGATCTGCGTTCCCGCCGGCGTAACGGGAGTCGAGCGGCGGGCCGTGCGCGATGCTGCCCTGAACGCCGGTGCGCGCCGCGCCTACCTGATCAGCGAGCCGCTCGCGGCGGCGATTGGCGCCCGCGTTCCGGTCGCTGATCCATCCGGCAACATGATCATCGACATCGGCGGCGGCACCACCGAAGTCGCCGTCATCTCGCTCAACGGAATCGTCGTTGCCCGTTCCCTGCGGGTGGGTGGCAACCGGTTCGATGAAGCGATCAGCTCGTACATCAAGCGAAAGTACACGTTGCGGGTGGGAGAGCGAACAGCCGAGGAGGTCAAGATCGCGATTGGCAGCGCGATGCCGCTGGAAGAAGACATGATGATGGAGGTCCGGGGCCGCGATGAAGTAGCGGGGCTGCCCAGGACGGTACAGATTTCGTCCAGTGAAGTGACCGACGCGATCACGGAACCACTGGAGTCCATCATCGGGGCCGTGCGAGCCGTGCTCGAGGAGACTCCTCCAGAACTTTCTTCCGACATCATTGACAAGGGTATGATCCTGACCGGCGGCGGTGCGATGCTGCGTCATCTCCCCGATCTCCTGACCGAGGTGACGGGTGTCCCGTGTTATGTGGCGGATGATCCGTTGTCCTGTGTCGCGATCGGCACCGGGCTCGCGCTCGAGCACATGCATATCCTTCGGGATAGCCTGGAAGAACCATAGTCCGGATATCACGTAGCAAACGTTGACGCTCGTCACCAGTCGAGACGGGCGCAAGCGAGGTGAACCGGACAGCGAGCCGGAGGGACGTTCCACAATCGGTCATGCACGGGTGACGTCCTGGATCCGTCTTGTCGCAGGTCTTGGACGACGGTGATTGCTGCCCACGATGGGCACAATGCCTGGATGCCGCTGTAGAATCGAAGGAGGTCCGCCGGTGGGCCTCCGTCGCCTGTTGACCGAACGATGAACTGGGAGCCGGCTCCAACATGGGACTGTATCTACCGATGAAGTGTGTCTCCCCTGGTATGCGTCGGTGGTCATCGCCCTATCTGCTGACGACTCTGGGAGCCGTTCTGCTCATGGCGAGTGGCTGCGGGCCGGCAGGCGGCGAGAACGAAACAACCGATGGCGCGACCGAGCCGGCGATCGAAGCTCCGCGGCCAACATCGACGACGGCCGCCTCTCCCTCCCCATCGACGGAGCCTTCCGCAACCCCGGTCGCCCCTACCCGGGAGCCGGTTATTGCGGGAACTCCCGGACGCGTCGTCGACCAGGCTGATGTCTCTGCCACGCCCCAGGCTGGAACTCCAACAGGACGCCCGGCACCCGTGCTGGGCCTGCAACGCCCCGCCGCTTCGGACGACGGCCCGCAGGGCACCCCGGAACCTGACCAGTTGCCAGCCGGCACTCCGGCACCGGGGGATGGGACGACCGGTCCCGGCGAGCCGGACAGTGGTGATGCCACCGCCGAGACCCAGCCGGCTCCAGATGCGGCCCTGGTCGACTCGTGTACCCCGGCAGAGGTACCGGACTTCGCTGGTGGTTCCGATGACTTCGTCGTCGTCGAGAATCTGTTCTTCCGCACGGGTCCTGGCACAGACTGCGAGCTTATTGAGGACAGCGCGCTGCAGGCCGGCACGGAACTGATGGTGACCAGCGACACCGTGGTCCGTGAGGGGCAGAATACGGAATGGGTGCGAGTCAACGTGGACGGACAGGAGGGCTGGGTCGCCGCCGAGTTCATCGAACCGCAGGCCGAGTAGGAGTGCTACGGGCCGGCTCCCAGCCAGGCGGATTCGGGTGTCATCGTTCCCCTGTGTACTCCCCCGCACATCGCTTTCGTCCGGCAGTCGCGAATCAGCCATACAGCGAGGCATTTCATGAGGTTCCCGAGGGAAAGCGGTATTCTGCTCCATCCGACATCACTCCCGGGACCACATGGAATAGGCGACTTCGGTCCTTCCGCATTTCGGTTCATCGACTGGCTAGAGGCGGCGGGTCAGAGGCTCTGGCAAGTGATGCCACTCGGCCCGACAGGCTACGGTGACTCCCCCTATGCTTCTCCTTCGGCGTTTGCGGGAAACCCGCTCCTGATCTCATTGCCATGGCTCCATGGCGATGGACTGCTCACGGATCAGGACCTTGCCGGGGCACCGGCCTTCGCTGAAGACCACGTTGAGTTTGAAGCGGTCGCGGCGTTCAAGGGTGACCTGCTGAGACGGGCATTTGATGCCTTCCGGCGAGGTGCCGCTTCTGAACTCCGGGGCGAGTTCGAGCAGTTTTCGCAGGATCAACGGTACTGGCTGGACAGCTACGCGCTATTCATGGCCGTCAAGCGAGCACACGGGATGGCCTCGTGGCACGATTGGGATGAGCCCATCAGGCTCCGCTCGCGGAACTCGGTCGAGGAATGGTCGAACCGAGAAGCGCAGGAGATCCGGTTCCAGAAGTTCGTGCAATTCCTGTTCAATCGCCAGTGGCTCAATCTCAAGGCCTACGCCAACGCACGAGGCGTGCGGGTGATCGGTGACATCCCGATCTTCGTCGCCGAAGACAGCGCGGATGTGTGGTCCGCGCAAGCGTTGTTCAAGCTGGATTCCACCGGCGTGGCGACGGAGGTGGCAGGCGTGCCACCCGATCCGTTTTCCGACACCGGTCAGATCTGGGGCAACCCCGTGTACGACTGGGAGACGATGCGGAAGGACGATTTCGGCTGGTGGTCCGCCCGGATAGGTCGCATGTTGACGACGGTGGACGTGGTCAGGATCGATCACTTCCGAGGCTTTGCCGCGGCCTGGCTCGTGCCCGCGGGGGCAGCCACGGCTGCCGAAGGGCATTGGGAGCGGGCGCCAGGAGGCGATGTCTTCGCGGCTATCCGGAGGGCACACGGCGACCTGCCGATCATCATCGAGGATCTCGGCGTCATCACGCCGGATGTCATATCGCTGCGGGAGGTGCTGGGCTTCCCGGGCATGAACGTCTTGCAGTTCGCGTTCGAGCACAATCCGGCCAACGTGTATCTGCCTCACAACTACCGGCCGGATGCGGTCGTCTATACCGCCACGCACGACAACCAGACAACGGTGGGATGGTTTCAGTCGCGGTCACCAGAGGATCGGGCCGCTGTCCAGCGATACCTGGGCCGGGATGGAAGCGACATTGCCTGGGACGTGATCCGGGTCGCTCTGGCGTCGGTGGCACAAACGGCGATTCTTTCGATGCAGGATGTGCTGCGGCTCGATGACCGTGCGCGGATGAATGTCCCAGGGAAACCGGAAGGCAACTGGTCCTGGCGGTGCCGGGAGGATCAGCTGGCCAGCGATCTCGCAACGGGATTGCGCGACATGACCTGGCTCTACGGACGTTTGGGCGACTTAAACGCGACATCCGACCCCAATCCCTGGGATTACACTCATCCTCACAGCGGCCACCGGGCTGCGGACCCGCGCGACGCCTGACGTCCCTTCTGCAGAAGCCGGGGAGTGACCTGTCCGGACAGCAGGACCGATCTGGGACGGGTTGCGATCCGAATGCCGAACATGAACCATCGATAACGTGTGACACGACCGCCTTTGGCGAATCACCCGGCTTGATGCCTCAATTCGGCGGCACCGCGACTTCCGCGCTGTTCGGAAAGTTCGCGAACTATTCGATGCAAGGAGATGTGTATGACTGGCGGAATTGGAGCTTTCACGTTTGTCCTGCACAGCCACCTTCCCTACGCCCGTCAGGCAGGCATGTGGCCCCACGGTGAGGAGTGGATCCATGAGGCGATCGCAGAGACATATGTGCCTCTCCTGAGTGCGCTGTACGATCTCCAGGAAGAGGGCGTTGACTTCAGAATCACCGTAAGCGTGACACCCATTCTCGGCGAACAGCTTGCCGACCCCCTGATCATCCAGCATTTCCTGACCTATGCGGAGGAGCGAGCAGCCTGGGCTGCAGCTGACATCTCGCGGTTCAGCGATGCCGGTGAGAAGCAGTTGATGGACCTTGCCATCTACTTTCATCACTGGTACTCGCGCACACTGACCTCCTTCCGGGACCGGTTCAACAGCGACATCCTCGGGGCGTTGAAGCGCCTTCAGGACGATGGCGTGGTCGAGATCTCGACGAGCGCCGCCACCCACGGCTATCTCCCGTTGCTCTCCCGGGACTCGTCGATCTTCGGCCAGATCCAGACCGGCGTTTCGGCGTACAAGCGGCATTTCGGCAGGGACCCTAAGGCGATCTGGTTGCCTGAATGTGCGTACCGCCCGGCCTACCTGGATGACTCGGATGGGGCAGATGTACGCCGACCGGGGATCGAGAGCTACCTGGAAGCACAGGGGATCCGGGCCTTCTTCACTGAAACACACACCGTCGAAGGAGGACGACCGGTTGGCAAAGCGGCCGGAGAAGCTATGGGCCTGTACGGGGCCGTCACCAGACGCTATTCGGTGGATCTGACCGAAGTCGAGCAGAATGAGCCGGGCACCACCTACGAGGCCTACTGGGTGGGGGATGCGCCGGGTCATGTTGGGGTTCTTGGCCGCAACAACCGGACAGGGCAGCAGGTCTGGTCAGGAGATTTCGGCTATCCGGGTGACTTCCTGTACCGCGAGTTCCACCGGAAAGACGGCGTCTCCGGCATGCAGTACTGGAGCATCGGCACGCCCGGAACGGAACTGAGAAACAAGCCGCCGTATGACCCGGCGAAGGCGCGGGACCGCGTCACCGTTCATGCTCGACACTTCGTCGGCCTGGTTGAGGAGTTACTGGAGCAGTATCACTCGTCGACCGATCGCTACGGTATCATTTCTTCGAATTACGACACTGAGTTGTTCGGGCACTGGTGGTTCGAGGGAGTGGACTGGCTGAAGGAAGTCCTTCGCGGGCTGTCCCAGTCCAAGACGGTGGATTTCACCACTGCCTCCCGGTATGTCGACGAGCACGAGCCGGAGCGGGTCATCGCGTTGCCGGAATCCAGTTGGGGATCGGGCGGCAACCACTTCACGTGGTTGAACGTGGATACCGAGTGGATGTGGACGCCAATTCACCAGGCTGAGCTGCGGATGGAAGCGCTTGTCGCGGCCCACCCCAACGCCTCCGGGGCGAAATTGAACGTCCTGAATCAGGCGGCGCGTGAGCTTCTGCTCCTGCAGAGCAGCGACTGGCCGTTCTTGGTAACGACCGGTCAGGCCAAGGAATATGCGTCCATGCGGTTCACGGAGCACGTCGACCGGTTCAACGAGGTGGCTGACATCGCCGATCGCCCCGGCGATCCATCACCGGCGGAGATGGAAATGCTGACGGCCCTGGCGGAGCGAGACAACCCCTTTCCGACAATTGACTACCGCGTCTTCGCTGAGCGTCAGGGGTCTGCCGCCCTCCCTGTGTGACCGCACTTGGGCTTCGGATATTACGAGGGATCCGGTGCTGGGAGACAAGGGGTGAGAGCCGCCTCAGTCGTCGCGGCCCTGGATGACTACGTCCGCATCAATCTCAACCGGGAGCGACCCGGACCACGCGCCCTGGCGGGTTCCCTGCAGCCACGGTTTCTGGACGAACCGCTGAACCCAGTGGCCGAGCGGGATATAGACCGCGTTATCGAGGAGCAACTGCTCTGCCTGCCGGAACGCCTCATTCCGGGCATCGGGATCCACCGATGCATTCGCCTCCATAATGAGCTCCCGGTATCTGCTTGCGGCAGCCGCCGGGTCCTCTTCACCGATCGACTCGAGTTCCGGTGACCAGTTGAACCGGCCGCGCATCGCTGGCGAGTCCGGGTTCGCGGCCGTGTCGAGGATCTTGGCCGTATCGCTCACGGTCCACCACCAGACGATATCGAACTGGTGTCCACCGTTGTCACGCTGCCTCGCCTCGATCTGCTCGTGAGTGAGAGTCGTGTCATGGCGGATCACGATTCCACTATTGTCCTCGATCATCTGCAGCAGGCGACCCTGGCGTTCGATGTCGTCTGGTGCGTCTGTCGCTGGCTGGAAGTAGACGATCTCGGGGAAGTCGGCAAGAGGGTCGATTCCCGCCTGCTCGAGAAGGTTAGGGGCGGAATCGGGAGGTC
Organism: Thermomicrobiales bacterium; assembly: GCA_035936535.1. GTDB lineage: Bacteria > Chloroflexota > Chloroflexia > Thermomicrobiales > UBA6265 > CADCWJ01. The sequence continues at coordinate 6,642 of DASYVY010000333.1, forward strand.
CAAAATCGGTTGCAGCAGGCGTGTAATCGGAAATCACGCTCACCACTGGAGGCACGAAGCTGTCCGCGGGAACAAACGCACCTTCCCAGATCTCCGAGGCCCAGACGTCGTTGTCGATGGCGGCGGCGAGCGCCCTGCGGACCTGCACATTGTCGAAAGGCGCCTGGTTGAAATCGAGGCCAATCGCCATCGTCGAGGCGTGAGTGTCGATCGTCACCAGTTCCCGGGATAGCGCGTCGTCTTCCCGGACGGTGCCGAGCATCGAGATCGGAACATCCGCGATCGCCAGGTCATCTGATTGGTACAAGTCCAACGCCCGTGTCACAGCGTCCGCGCCGTCGAGGATTCGCCAGACGACGCGTTGCACGGAGGCGGGGGGTCCCCCCCAGTATTCGGGGTTTGGCTCCATGACCAGGCGCTCACCTTCGACGAATTCCGTGAACCGCCAGGCGCCTGCACCGGCATCCGCCAGCAGGGGATCATCGACATCGGAATCGTCGAGGACATCGAGGTCGATGACCGCCCAGACGAAGGTGGCCAGTGACGCCGGGAAAGAGCTGTCCGGCGCGGCAAGTCGAATCTCGATCGTTCGGTCATCGATCGCCGTCAATCCGATTTCCGTGCTCTCGCCGGAGGTATACGCGTCGAAGCCATCGACATTGCTCATGAAGGCGGCCATCGGTGAGACCGCCCCCGGATCCAGAGCTCGCTTCCACGACGCGATGCAGTCCTCCGCCGCGATCGTCCTTCCGGACGCGAAGGCGAGATCGGGCCTGAGCGTCAGACGCCATACCGTGGCGTCGTCGTTGGGCTCGACAGTCTCGGCCAGCGCCGGCTGGACCGCGCCATTCTCATCGAAGCGAAGCGGCCCCGCCCATACATGGGGCAGAAGGACCCAGAATGGCCCCCAGTTAACGGTGCGATGGGGATCGAGCGTGACGGGCTGGCCGAATGGGTAGAGGGGCAAGGGAAGCTCCGCAGCCGTTGCTCCGTCCCCATCCTGCGCGACCGAACGCGTCATGTCTACCTGGTTGCCCGTTCCAGCGACCACCGGTCGCATGTCGCCGCTGGAGCCTGCCGCAGCCGCGATGATCGCCGCCGCCCGTACCAGGTCGCGGCGAGAATGCGGCGGAATGCCCGCCGCGACTGCCCTCTGGAAGCTGTCGAGCGGTGATCGCTGGATGCTTGAGGATGCTGGGGGTGTCGTCATGGCGTTTCCTCAGGCTCGAAACACGTTCGATCGTTGGTCAGGAGCGCGCAAAACCGTCCAAGGGCAGGGAGGCCGAAAGACGGCAAGGCATGGGCTTCCTTCCGTCATCTGCAACGCACGAGGTGCCATTCCTGTTCCGCGTCGTTTCGACGGGCTAGGGCCTCTCCCCTCCTGATCCAGACGCCCCGTAGTCCCGAGATCCTACGTCGTTCAGAAACGTGGCGAGCAGATCGACACTCGCCTGTATATCGGTTTCGTGTGCCATCTCGTTGACCGTGTGGACGTAGCGAGTTGGAATCGAGATGGTGGCCGTGCGAGCACCACTTCGGGATCTCTGGAACGCC
>DASYVY010000334.1:0-2357 GCA_035936535.1 Thermomicrobiales bacterium
CGCTGCCCGCGAGGTCGGTCTCCCACTCCTGCATCATCGCGACCTGCACGTTGAGAATCGCGTCCTCGATCTGGTTGGTGGGAGCGTTCGTGGTGGAAAAGGGCAGGACGACGACGGTTGCCCGGCTGCCGAGTGGCCCGAGGAAGGTCGCCCCTCGCCCCTCGCCCCTCGCCCGGGAAGATCTGCGAGCTGATCCTGTCGAAATCCGGGATCACCGCCCGAGCGTTGCCGTTGCGAACCTCGCTCCAGCCCGCCCCGAAGATCCTCGGCTGGGGCAGGAATCGATCGAGATCGGAGCCGCGCGCCTGTCCGGCCGGCAAACCAGCACCGGCACCGGTTCGGATCACGGTTCCTTCCACGATCGTCAGGGTGCCCTCCATGCCACCTGGCCGATGTCCGGGCACGGAACAATAGAAGATGAACGTCTGGCCCACGGTCACATCATCCGGAACGGGAATCAACGCGATCTCGCCGGCCGAGATCGTCTCGTTGACCCCCCACTCGTCGATCGCGAAGTGGTGCTCCAGCACGCCAACGTTCCGGATCTCGAGGATCTGGCCGGGAGCGACATCGACGGTGTTCGGAGACCAGGCCAGCGCGTCGCTTGTCTCGATCACGATGCGATCCGCTTCCGGGTTATCCGACACCTGCTCAGCCGCGGCAAGCGCGCGGGCGGTCTCCTGATCGACGATCGTGCCCTCGCGCCCAAGCTCTCGGTGGCTTGGCTCGCTGCAGAAGAACGTGAAGACCTCCTCTGGCCGGGCACTGTCCGGAACAGTGATGTCGACCCGCTGTAGCGTCGGCAGGGGAACGTCGATCCCCCATTCGCACACCGCGAAGGTGTGCGGCTGGACACCCCGATTGGTGATGCTGATCACCTGGCCCGGTGCGGTGATGATCGCGGTGACCGACCACTGGGCGGGATCAAGGGCGTCGAGTTCGACAGGGGGGAGCGCCGGTGACGGAAGGTCCTGAGCGGATGCGGGTGTGGCGCTCCCGGCCGACATCGCGACGACGAGGGTCATCACCATGAGCACGCGGAGGAGCAAACCCGGCACGGCCACGTTGTGCGTTTCTCCGGTAGGTCGCGAATCGATCATGGCCCCAAGGTCCGTGTCACCGGCGCTGCCGCGCGTGATCCCACCGCGCCCGTGACGGGGAAGGGTAGCCAGTTGGTCCGCGATCGGCGGGTCGTCAGGGATGTTCCAGTCGCTGGAGGCGGCAGTAGTCGATTGCCATTCGCACCACCGTGCGGACATCGTTGCGGGCGGAAGGGGGCAGGGAGCGCTCGGCCAGCACCTGGGACAGCTCGAGGAGGAGCGGGTCGTCCCACAGCTCGGACCGGTATCCGGCGGCGGCGAGCAGGCGATCACGGTCCGCCAGGGGGAGCACCATCGCATCGGCGAGCGTGAGGATCGTGTCACGCTCGGGATCCCGGGTCCCCTGTTCGAATCGCGTAATCGAGCTTGGATCGAAGCCGGAACGCTTGGCCAGATCGGCCTTGGTCAAGCCCCGCTCCTCTCGCAACCGTTCGAGCAGGCGGGCGAAGACCAGGTCCTGGGGACGGGGACGCTCGCGATCGCCGGCTTCCGGCACCTGCGGGGGCGCGATCTCGCGCTGCACCACATCAGTGTGACTCAACACCTGGTCGTCCACGCATGTCCTCCGCAGCGGTTCGGCACGTATCTTGATCAAGGATACAGGGTATCGACTTCGACGTGTCCGCCATTCACGGGAGAGTATTCGGTTGAGCACGAGGCTGCTAACCTTGAGCCGGTCGCGACGCACCGATGGCGGGAGCGGATCGACCCTTCGTGCGACACTGATGCGCATCCCTGAGCGCTCATCGCCAGGCGCATGCGGCACGCCCGGCAGCCGGGGAGGGTCAGGTGGGCAACTATTGGGAAGGCACGAAGATCCGTCTCCGCGCGGTCGAAGCGAGGGACGCGACCGCTCACTACCGCTTCAACCTGAGCGATGAGTACGGCCTGCTGGATCAGATCTATCCCCCCGGTTCGACCGCCCGCGTCGCGGAGTGGGCAACGCGGAAATCGCTGGAGGGTTTCGAGAACGACGCGTACTCCTTCCAGATGGAGGCGATCGGCTCCGGGGAACTGGTCGGCGGCATCGCAACACATCATTGCGATCCCCGCACCGGTGTCCTCAGCTATGGCCTGCATGTGCTGGAGGAGCACCGGGGCCGTGGCTATGCCTCGGAAGCCATCTGCCTGGTGCTCCGGTATTACTTCCAGGAGCGCCGCTACCAGAAGGCGAACGTGGGGGTGTTCGCGATCAACGAGCCCTCCCGGCGCCTGCACGAGGCACTCGGCTTCCAGCTCGAAGGGACGATCCGGCGC
>DASYVY010000335.1:0-2186 GCA_035936535.1 Thermomicrobiales bacterium
CTGTTCCACCTCGCGGCGACGTCCGAACCTGGCGCGCTCGGCATCCAGCGCGGCGAGCTCATCCTTCAGCGAGTCAAGGTGGGTCGCAACCGGCTCAAGCTGGGCTCGCTGGCTGGCGCGGGCGTCCAGCCGGTCGAGCTCGGCAACGATATGGGCGGTGCGTTCCCGGATGGACTCCGATTCCGCGGTCCTCTGGGCGATCCGCTGCTCGATCGCCGCATCCTTCTCCCGGAGGATCTCGAGCGCGGCGAGAGACGCTTCCGTCTCGCTGATCCGCAACGCGAGAGATGATGCACTGGCGGATGCCGCTGCCATCTGGGCCTGGCGCTCCGCGATCTCCTTGTCGCTCGCTTCGATCTCCCGCTCGAAGTCGCGACCGGCCGATTGATCCTGATACTGGCGGAGCAGCGCGTCGGCGTCGTTGACCGCTCGCTTCCGGTCCTCGGCGATGGACTGCTGGGCGACCCGGATCGTCTCCAACCCGAGGAGCTTGCCGACTTCGCGCCGGCGGTTGGTATCTCCCAGGTTGCCGAAGAAATGGAGCTCCTTCTGGCGGGTGAAAAAGGTGGCGACGAAGGCCGAATGGCTCAGCCCGATCAGCGTGTTGGCGACGTAGTCACTGACCTGCCGCGTGCCCTGAACGATGATGTCCTCGTTCCCACTCTCATCGACTTCGTAGATCGCGGCTACCGTGGTGCTTCGCTTGAGCTCGCGCTCGACGATGAATTGCCTGCCCCCCGTGCGCGTCGCCAGGGTCACGGCCACCCGAGAGTAGCCGCCCATCCCCCGCGGCCGGATGTTCTTGTTCTCGATTGTCGACGGGTTGTAGAGGCACCACTCGATGGCTTCGAACAGCGTCGTCTTGCCGACCCCGTTGGCCCCGATCACCCCAATCGTGGCCTGTGCGGGAATATGAATGTCGTGCTCACCGGCGTACTGCTTGTAGTTCTGGATCTGGAGCCGGGTAAGGATCAACCCGTGCCTCCGTCTTCTGGCGCCGGGGTCTCCCCGGCGGCGACGGCGTCGGCGAGCGCCCGGCCGCCTCGGTCGAGGAGGCGCTGGGCGAACTCGGACGTGAAGTGTGTGCCGGTCCGGGCGGTCACGAACTCGGAGAACAGCGTGTGGAGGTCCGTCGCCATCTCGTGCGCGGGCGCCATCTCCGCGCCTGGCATGAACGCGACCCGCTCCGGAACGACGATGCAGGACCAGACATGCTCCTCCGCCTCGCGGCGCAGGATGCGCTCCGTTTCGCGGCGAATCGCGCGCTCGACATCGCGCAGCTCGACCCGCGTCATGGCATCGGGAACGTTGAGTTCCTGCAATTGACCGAGGACCCGGTCCGCGATGTCGCGCGCCTGGAGCCCTTCCCCGTGGATGGGCTTGAGGGTGTGCATCGGCCGGGCGGGCAGTCGCCGGTGCTCGACCTTGGCCTCCGTCTGGGGATCGCCGAACTGGACGATGGCGTATCCAGGGGCGACATCATGGTCACCCCAGCCGTAACGCTCGGTGGAGCCGCTGTACCAGGCCCGGGGTGCCGCTTGCATGTGCAGATGGTAGTGGCCGAGGGCGATGTAATCGAACTCCGGATCGAGCAGGTGGGTGTCCAAGATTTGCTCGCCCGGTTCACTGTGCACGCCGGGGCCGAGGATGCCCGGGGCCATGCCGTGGCAGATCAAAATGTTGCGCCTGGACGGAACGATCCCGGTGATGACGGGGTCGGCATTCGTGAGCGCACCGTGCGGAATCGCCTGGATGTGCAGGTTCAGGTGATCGAAGATGTCGACCTCGTGCACGTCCTCGTATTCGGCGACAAACCGGACGTGCGGGAGCGCGAGATCGAGCACGCTGTAGACCGATCCTCCGGTGCGGACGCGTGGGGTGTCATGGTTGCCAGCGATCACGAGCGACGGAATACCGGCTTCTTCAAGCCGCCGCATCTGCCGGATGAAGTGCCGGAGCGATTGCCAGGTCGGACGGGAGTAGTGGAAGACGTCTCCCCCATGAATGACCCCGTCCACCCGCTGCCGGATGATGTCGTCGATCGCCCGCTCGAATGCCCGGTCGACATCGACCGTTCGCTGGTTTCGACCGGTCTCCTTGTCGACCTTTCCGAGACCGCGATACCCGAGGTGCGTATCGGAGATATGGGCAATCCGGATGGTCTCGCTCACATCGTGCTCCAGAGG
>DASYVY010000336.1:0-7812 GCA_035936535.1 Thermomicrobiales bacterium
GAGGCTCCGAGAGCCAGGAGGACCCTCGCGGGCAGAAGGACGATCGGTGGAGGCGCGGAAGAGCCGTCCAGAGACGCTGCTTTCGCCGGAGTTGCCCGGTCGAGAGCCCGCATAGGCGTGTTCTTCGGCGGGAGCCGGCGGAGATGTTCACTGAATCGGTTTCGCGGCTGGCGAGAAGTGATTGCCGGCCGAGGAGGCCCTTGCCGTAGACGGGCGACGACCGGAGCCAGGGATCCGGGGGCGGAGTGGGCCGTCATCCCGGCGAAGAGAGCTGTAGTAGAGACTGCCTCTGACGACCAAGGATAGACGGACGAAGTGTACGTACATCTCGTCAACGGCGAAGGGAGTTTGCTACGATTGCGCAGTGTGCCCTAGGGGCGGGGTGTTGACCGCAACCACCCGGCGGTGGGACGGAATCCGGCTACCGTGATGTCCGTCGCTCGCCCACCCTGCCGGCGCCGCGCCGAGCCCTGGCAGATCGGGCCGTTATCGCGGTCGTGGCGTAACTCGTGGTGCTCTCCGATAGACGATCGTCAGGCATGTGGACGACCGTTTCGCCCAGGCATGGAGCGACGTGATGTCTTCGAGTGATTCACCCGAACGAAGGAGATTGCGGCAGGATCAGCGATCCACATCGCCGGATGTGAGCGGCGGCGATGCCGCTGGCGCTCCACGTGAGCCGTCGCGTGGTGATTCGGGGAGGGCCGGTGGTTCGTCGCGCCGGGTTTCGGGTGGCCCAGCTCGAAGCACCGATTTCGGGTCATTTGTTTCTTCGACTGCCCGCTCTTCCGCCGACCGGTTCAAGACCACGGGGGGGCAGGGCGTAGCGCCCCAACCGTCATCCGAGGGAGCGCGAACGCCGTCCGGGTCCGCGACACCCGATTCCGATACGACTGCTACCCGGGTCACGCGATCCGCACCGCAACGCGGCGAGCGACCACGCCGTTACTGGCGCGACGCCGTGGCCCAATCACCGGGACAAGACGAACGCGCAGCAGCGGCTTCGCCACGTGTACCTGCCGGTTCCACTCCCCCTCCTCGCGGTGTCCGCCTGGCTCCTCGCCACGCTGGCGAAACCGGTGGCGGGATTCTTTCCGGTGGCGCAATCCCGTCCCGGAGGCTGCTCGGAATCATCGGTGGCGTGATCGTGCTCATCTCCCTGTTGGTGTTCGCCCTCAACCAGAACGGCGGCGATTCGACCAACAATGCTGGCTTGACCCCTACTGCAGCGGTCGAATCCGTCCTGAATCCGGTTGACGGTGGCGAACCCGGTGCGCCCTCCACGCCGGGCACTGACGGGCTAGCCCCGCCGGATGACGACAGCGTCGCACCCGAGAGCGACGAGACGGAACCGGCGTCCCAAGATCCGCCTGAACCGACCGACGAGGCTGCCGAGCCACGCCGGGGCGGTGACAATCAGCGTGATCTTCCGACCGAAACCCCCGAGGCCTCCGTCGACACCTTCCGGGCCTGAAGGGACAGGGCAAGGGCCCGCGACGGTCGGGCGATTCGTACTTGGGGGATTCAGCACCCTGCGCCTGTCCGCCTCCCTGAGTCGGAGTCTCAAACACACCAGAGGATCGACCGGATCGCAGCTTCCTTGCGGCTTCAGTGCCTCCTTAACCCTGCTCCCGACCAACGCTTGCAACTCGGCCCCCGCCATGAACCGCACGTGATGAACAGTGCATTGGACCACTCCTGGTTGCGTGATCTACCGGTCGCGCGGCCAATGCTGGGCGGCGCAAGCGGAGGAATCGGGAATTGCCAGCCTTGCCGTGGAGTTCGCGCCGGGATAAATGGTGACGGGCTTGTGTGCGCCCGAATCCACGTCGAAACAATCACTCCCCATACGCGCCGATCCCTGTTGCGGGGTCTTGAGGTGCTAGGGAGCGCGTTTCGCAACAGCGTTTCTCGGCGGCAGGTTGGTGGACGGAGGGCCATGCGTGCCGACCGTGTGTCGGCGGTCGAAGGAGAGGATCGGCATGACCAAACGCGGCGTTTCCTGGAGCCGGGACGCAACGTTCGATGCACGGGTGGAAGCGCTGCTCCAGCAATGGACGCTCGAACAGAAGGTCGCCCTGGTCAGCGGCAAGCTCGGCGTGGAGGACGACCCGCAGCCGACGCCCCTGCCCGGAAACCGCTTCTTCTCGCTCTCGGATGGCCCAGCCGGCGTGCGGGTCCCGAACCGCGCCATGCCAACGGGCAACACGACTGCCCTGCCGTCCCCGATCGCGCTTGCCGCTACATGGAACCCCGAACTGGCACGGTAGTACGGTGACGTTATCGCCGCTGAGGCCGCGGCGCATGGACACAACGTGCTGCTTGGCCCGGCCGTCGATATCGCCCGCGTCCCACTCGCCGGTCGAACGTTCGAGTCCTTCGGCGAGGACCCGCTGCTGCAGGCCCGCATGATTGTGCCGGAGGTCGAGGCGATCCAGGCGCACGCGGTCCAGGCCTGCCTCAAGCACTACATCGTCAACAATCAGGAGTACCAGCGCGGCGCGGTCGACGTTCGCGTCAACGAGCGGGCGCTGCACGAGATCTACCTGCCACCGTTCGCGGCGGCCGTGGAGCTAGCAGAGGTGGCCTCGCTGATGGGCGCGTACAACCGGATCAATGGGACACGTACGCCTGCGAGCAGCCCTAAACCCTGACCACGGTTCTTCGGGAAGAGCTCGGATTTCGCGGCTGGGTGATGAGCGACTTCATGGCCAACCAGAGCACCGTGGAATCCGCGATCGCCGGTCCCGACTGGGAGCTGACGATGCAGGGACGGTGGGGTGAGCATCTGCTGACCGCCGTGCCGAACGGCGCGGTGCCAGTCGCCGTTTTCGACGAGATGGTGCGGCGCATCCTGCGCCCCACGATCGAGCTTGGAAGCCTGGATGAGCCCCCGACTTCCCACCCGGTGCCGGTGGCGGTTCAGGAACATGGGGCGGTGGCGCGGGCAATTGCGGAACAGGCCATCGTGCTGCTGAAGAACTCGGGCGAGCTTTTGCCTCTCGCGGCGGACGCGGTCCGCTCGATCGCCGTAGTCGGGCCGAACGCCGATAATGTCTCGGCCGCGGGCGGGTGATACCGTCAGGATTGAGTATCACCCGGGCACCGACCCGATAAGCGCCGGCACGCTGTTGCCCGGACCTCCCGCCGTTCCATCCTCCGTCCTGACGCCTGGGGGAGCCGCACCAGCCGAGCACGGTCTGCGAGCCGAGTACTGGGACAACCCTGACTTCGAGGGCGACCCGGTCCTCGTGCGCATCGAGCCACAGGTGGACCTCAACCGTGGCTTTTTCGATCTCGGGAAGGGGATGAGCGCGGCTTCGAAGGCTCCCCACACGCCTCAGCAGCTGCCGGGGCGTATCTCGGTCCGCTGGAGTGGCGTCTTCACCGCGCCATCGAGCGGCGAGTACACCCTGTCGCTGGCGAGCCTGGGGAGTGCCCGCCTCATCGTCGACGAGAGCCTGCTGATCGATGCCCGGCATCCTGCACCGGTGACTACCTCCAGCCCTCCAGGAGCAGGCCAGCCGGTCATCGGCATGGTTGTCAGCGGCTTGCGAAGCACGAGTGCCACCATCACGCTTGCCGCGGGCGAGCAAAGGGCGGTGACGATCGAGTATCGCGCCAATGCGCCGGAGCAGTCGTTCTTTTTCAAGGAGGGCATGGTCCGGTGGGGCTGGCAGCCACCGCCTGGCACCATCGCACCGTCGATCGCCGCCGCTGCGACCCTGGCCCACCAGTCGGATGTGGCAATCGTGGTCGCGCGTACCTTCGAGAGCGAGGAGATGGACCGGCCGAACCTGCGCCTGCCAAACGAGCAGGACGTGCTGATCCGGGCAGTCGCCGATGCCAACCCACGGACGATCGTGGTGCTGATGAGCGGCGCGCCGGTCGAGACCGCCAGCTGGGAGGCTGGCGTCCCGGCCATTCTGGAGGCGTGGTACGCGGGCCAGGAGCAGGGCAACGCCGTTGCTCGCGTCCTGTTCGGCGACGTCAATCTCGCGGGCAAGCTCCCGATCACCTTCCGCGTGACGACACCCAGACGCCGATCGCAACTCCGGCACAGCACCCGGGTGTGGACGGCACTGTGCACTACAGCGAGGGCATCCTCGTCGGCTACCGAGGCTACGACACGCTCGGTCTCCCGCCGCAGTATCCCTTTGGCTATGGTCTCAGCTATACGACCTTCGCCTACAACAACCTGCGACCGAGCACCGACACGCTAGGTGTCGACGAGATCATCAACGTCACTCTGGACGTCACCAACACCGGAACACGCACAGGCGACGAGGTGGTGCAGCTGTATGTGCGTTACCTCGACTCGGCAGTGGAGAGGCCGTTCCAGGAACTCAAGGGATTCACACGCATCAGCCTGAAACCGGGTGAAACACGGACGGTCGTGCTGGACCTGACTGGCCGTGCCCTTGCCTACTGGGATGCCGGGAGGTAGGAATTCGAGGTGGAACCGGGCCCGATCCAGATGCGGATCGGGCAGTCATCCGCGCAGATACACCTGGAGCAGGATATCGAGGTCGTGCCTGCCTCCCGGGCGGATGAGCCGCCGCCGGGTTAGGGGCACCACACCTTCTCCGTTTCCGTGCACTGGTCGGCTGGACAGCCAGGCGGTCAATATGCCATCCCGCGGGCGAGGGGCGGCGGGGCAGAAAGACCAACGGGCACAACAGGTGCCCATGAAACACGATCCGCAGTCAAGAGGGCGGTTCGGATAGACTTGTCCGGTTGTCTCGCGTTCGTACCTCTCGCCGAAGAGCAAGGAATCAATGGCATCCTCTGACAGAGAGAATCCCCAAGCTGCCTCGGACACCCACCGCGCTACTCGTGGAAGACGGTTCGCGAGCAACGCCCGGGGCCGCGTTCTCAGGGCTGCGACATCCCCGCTCGGCATCAGCAGCATGCTCGTCCTGGCGTTGATCGCGGTCGCCGTCGTACTCAACGTCACCGACGATGCGGGGAACATTTCCCCATCTCCGTCCGGGGGCGAGGTTGGAGAGGCAACAGAGCCGGATGTGCCGGCGGCAGGGGAGGTTGCCCCCGCGGGGCCTCAGCCGACTTCGGACAGGCTCCCAACCGAGGAGAGCGGTGATGATCTCGCTCGCGGGCGGGCAACCGAGCCGCCAGTCACACCTGAGCCGGAGCGAGACTCAGTGGCGACCTCCTGCCCGGAGCGCTGCCTGATCCGGGTTCCGGCGACCGATGGCATCGACACGACACTCAATGCGGCCGGTACCCGGGCCTCCTGGATGAATGCGTCCTGGGCATGGACCGTCGCCACCCCTGATACGATCACCGCCCTGGAGAAGCAAGCGGAGACGACGCTGGTTTCCCAATCGGCGGAGACCCTCAGGCTCTATGTCGTCATCATGCCGGATGGGCAGCAGGATGACTCAGTAATCGAAGGGTTTGGCACGATCATCGACGCCGTCGACCAGGTTCGCCTGGTCGAGGTCGAGTCCGTCCCCGCGATCGTAACGCCCCTCATCGACAGTGGCTATGCCGTCGAGAAGATCCTGCCGGCGCCTCCCGAGGAGACCGTCAAGAGCGAACCGTCCACCGCCCTGGCCGACATCGACATTGGAACGCTCGGGGACGACGTATCGAACGAGAACCTCGAGCGGACGATTCTCGATCTCCAGGCCACCAGCTCAACCGACGGGTCCGGCGCCGGAACCCGTTACTACTCGGCAACCGGCAACGCCATGGCCGCCGAGTACCTAGTCCAGCGGATGGAGCGTTATGGCCTGCGGGTCTGGTACGAGGACTTCCTGATGCCGGATGGTCATCTGCTCGTCAACGTCGTCGGTGAGGTCGCGGGTCGCGACCCGAGCACGATTTACGGTGTGCTGTCGCATTACGACACATTGTCGACCGATCTTGCGGACTCCCCCGGTGCAGACGATAACGCGACCGGTATTGCGGCGGCACTCGAGATCGCCCGCATCCTCTCCGCCTACGAGCTCAAGCATCCCGTGCGTCTCATCTTCGTCAGCGCCGAGGAGGTGGGCATCATCGGGTCGGACCAGTTCGCCCGGCGGGCGGTTGCGGAGGAGATTCCGTACAAGGGCATCTTCAACGTCGATGCGGTGGGATCCGATCGCCAGGGGCCGCTGCTGGTGCTCAACACCGAGGGCACGGGCGTGGCGATGCAGGAGCTGATGGCTGAGATCAACGAGGGGTACCGGCTGGGTCAGGACCTGCTGGTGCGCCAGAACCCCGCTATCGTCGCGGACGACAACAAGCTTCGTGACCAGGGACTGCCGGCGGTCCTGGTCAGCCGGGAGCTCTATGGATGGAGCACGATCCACCACACACCGGACGACCTCATCGATTACGTCTCAATCCCCAACACCGGAAGCGCGACAACGCTCGTCCTGCTCTCCCTGGCGACCCTCGTCCAATGATTACGGACGAGTCTTAGCTCAGTTCGTCGCGCATGCCCGATTTCAGCCGGGCGACCACCTCCCGTACTTTCTGCGACTGTGCGCGGTCGATGATCAGCAAGGCGTCGTCGGTGTCGACGACGATGATGATGTCGAGTCCGACCATCGCCACCATGCGGCCGGTCTCGGACCAGATCACGCTGTTGGAGGTGTCAATCTGGAGGAGATCGCCGCGGACGGAGTTGCCGAGCGCGTCGTGTTCGATCATCTCCCCCAGGCCGTGCCAGTCCCCCACGTCGGACCATCCCATCTCGGCGGGGATGACCGCCACCTTGTGGGCATGTTCCATCACCCCGTTGTCGATCGTGACGTTTGGCAGGGTCGCCCAGACAGCCGCGGTGGTGGATTCGCGCGTAGGGGCCTCCCAGTCATCCGCGATCCGGCTGATTCCTGCGTGTAACACTGGCTGCAGGCGCTGGACCTCGTCCAGCAGCGAGTCGGCGCGCCAGGTGAACATTCCCGCGTTCCAGAGGAACCGGCCCGAGGCAACGTACGCTTGTGCGTGTTCCAGGTCGGGTTTCTCGACAAAGCGAGCGGCCCGGAAGGCGGTGGCGCGCTCCGTCGTCATCAGCACCTCATCGGTGCGCTCGATGTACCCGTACCCGGTTTCTGGACGAGTCGGCGACAGGCCGATCGTCACCAGGTCCCCCGTCCGGGCTGTCTCGATCGCGGCCCGTACGGCGGCGTGGAAGGCGGCGGTGTCGGTTACGTCATGATCGGCGTGGAAGCTGCCGACGATCGCTTCGGGGTCCTGGCGGGCGATCAGGGCGGTGCCGAGCGCCAGGGCGGGGCCCGTGCCGTTGGGAGCCGGTTCGATGATGATGTTGACGGCGGGAAGTTCCGGCAGCTGCCGGGCGATCGCCGCGGCATGGGCCGGTCCGCAGATGACCAGGATGCGTTCGGGATCGGTCAAGCCACGGAGCCGCTCGAAGGTCTGTTGGAGGAGCGAATGCTGTCCCAGCAAGGGGAGAAGGAACTTGGGGCGGGTGGACCGGCTCAGGGGCCAGAGTCGCGTCCCTGACCCACCTGCCGGGATGATCGCCCAGAATGCGTCATCGCGTGAGTCACCCAGGGTCGATAATGTGTCTGTGAGTTCGTATGTCATCGAGACACCCTCTAAAGGTTGGAACGTGATGACCTATCTCGCGCGACGTGTTCGATCCGCAATGGGTAGGCAGACAACACGCCCCTTGCCCCATGCCAAGAGTACTATGTACATCATAGTCGCTACGCCAGAGGCAGCTTCTCCCACTCCGACCCGGTTGTGGCTCTCGTGGCATCCGGCCAGCGGCCCGTTCTTCCTGCCACGATGTCCGTGGCACGGAAAGGCGGGCAGCCCCACTCGACTCGCTGGAGG
>DASYVY010000337.1:0-3064 GCA_035936535.1 Thermomicrobiales bacterium
GTCCATGGGTCACAACCGCGAGCATGGTCCCTGTCATCGATACCTCCCGGACGCTTCCTGTGATCTCCCCGCACCGGCTCTCGATGTCCCGGCGGGGTTTTCAGGCCCGACGTGTTCGGACCGGCTGATCCTCGTCTTTCCCATCCAGTACACCCGGACCGAAGAATGGGCGGTATGGGGCGATGCTCCGCCACTGCCGATCCCCTCGAACCCGCTATCCCGTGAGCCGAACGATGGCACCATGAAACACCCATCCGGCCGATCTGGATACCCCACGGGATTTGCGCCGACGCCGGGAGGACGGGACATCCGTCCTCGCATCCGGCCGGGACCTGCCTCCCTCCGATCGTGGTGGGGAGATTGCGAGGGAGGGATCGATCGTTTCGGCTCCGGGGGGTGAGGCAGCCGTGGGAACGAGTATGGTCTGTGGACACCACCGGCACCCGATAGCGTTATCGGACCGCCGGATCCGATGCGGGAAGGAACGTAAGCGATGAAGCCGGTATGCGTCTGTGAACAGGAGCGGCCAGCCACGCCAGAGGAATGTCTCGCGGGAAGAAACCGGCACCCGAACGAAAGCCAGGCAGAAAACGGCGAAGGGAGATGAGCATGGACGAGATACGCGTCGGGATCATTGGCGTCGGCTGGCCGGGGCAGCGGCACATCGAGGGGTATCAAAAGCACCCGGATGCCGGGATCGTCGCGCTTTCGGATGTGAATACCGACGCGGCGGAGCAGGTCAAGACACAGTACAACATCGACGGATCCCGGATCTTCGGCGACTACCGGGAACTGCTGTCGGGCGATCATGTGGACGCGGTGAGCATCTGCACGCCGAACTTCCTGCATGTGCCGATGGCCATCGACGCGCTCGAGGCCGGCAAGCACGTCCTGCTCGAGAAGCCCCTTGCGCACACGCTGGAAGAGGGAGAGCGGCTCGCGGCAAAGGTCGCCGATCACCCCGGCCAAGGGTTCATGATCGCGTTCAATAACCGCTACCGCCCCGACAGCGTCGTCCTCAAGCAGCAGATCGATGCGGGCGAGCTTGGCCACATCTACTACGCGAAGACCGGCTGGCTTCGTGGTGCGGCCGAATTCTTTCTCCGGGGCTGGTTCACGCAGCGCGCCCGGTCAGGCGGCGGTCCGCTGATCGACCTTGGCGTCCACATGCTGGACCTGTCGCTGTGGCTGATGGGCAATCCGCGGCCGGTGAGCGTCAGTGGGTCCGTGTATTACGAATTCAACGACTTCATGCGGGACAGTACCGGTGCCGATGTGGACGTTGAAGACCTCGCCACCGCGTTCATCAAGCTCGATAACGGCGCGACCATTGTGCTTGACGTCTCATGGCTCTCGCACATAGAACAGAGCAACTTCGTCTACGCGCAGCTCTTCGGGACCCAGGGCGGCGCCAGGATCAACCGGGGCCTCGGAAACGAGGCAGGCGCGCGCGAGCAAATGACGATCAACACAACGATGGGGAAAGGACCGACACGGGCGACGCTCGTCCGCTACCCGGAGTTTCAGACGATGCAGGCGCAGCAGCAGGGGTTCATGCTCTATGAATCCTTCCGGGCCGAGATCGCGGACTTCATCGACAGCATCAAGGCGGGGCGACAGCCGGGCGCGACGATCACGCATGGCCTGGACGTGCTTCGGGTTCTGGATGCGATCTACCGCTCCGCAGAAACTGGCAAGGAGATCGACCTTCGGGAAGCGGCCTCGACCAGTGCAGGCCTGGAGCCTGGAGAGGTGTTGACGGCCACTTAATCAAGCAATGGGCGTGAGCGCCGTTTCCGGTTGGCTCTGTTCAATCGATGGCAAGGCAGCAGGGTGGTTGATCATCCAGAGGCCCGAGACGGAACAGGGGCGATTATGCGACTAGGCGGACCCGCACCGTTGCGGGACTCGAACCCGGGAACCTGGATCTCCGAACTCGATCGACGGGCATACAGCGCGGCGGTCTTTCCAGTGGATCATACGGCTCCACCGGAGCTGGTGCGTGGTCTCGCGGCGGCTGCGGACGCTGCCGGCATCGTCATTGCCGAGGTAGGTGCGTGGAGCAACCCGATCAGCGCCGACGAGGATCAGCGCCAGGAAGCCGTGACGTTCTGCCAGAACCAGTTGGCGTTGGCCGACAGCGTTGGTGCCCGGTGCTGCGTCAACATCGCAGGCTCGCGAGGCGGTGTGTGGGACGGTCCGCACCCGGACAACCTCACGCCTCAAACCTTCGACCTGATCGTCGAGACGACACGCGAGATCATCGACGCCGTCCGGCCCACGAGGACGTTTTTCGCGCTCGAGACCATGCCGTGGATCTACCCCGACTCGCCGGAGAGCTACCTGCGCCTGGTTCGAGCCATCGACCGGGATCGATTTGCCGTGCATCTCGATCCAGTCAACCTTGTCTGCAGCCCCCAGCGATACTTCGGTAATGACGATCTGATTCGTGATTGCTTCCGGATGCTCGGCCCGTACATCCGAAGCTGCCACGCCAAGGACATCACGCTTGCGACCAAGCTGACCGTGCATCTGGAGGAGGTGCGACCGGGCCTCGGGGCGCTCGACTACGCGGTATTCCTCCGCGAGCTGAGTCGTCTCGATCCCGATACGCCGCTCATCCTGGAGCACCTGAGCGACGCCGAGGAGTACTCCGCCGCGGCAGGATATATCCGCGGAGTGGCGGCGAAGGAAGGCGTAACGTTTGTCGAGAGCCAGTCCGCTTCCGGCTGATGAGCGGTTTCAGGCACCAGAGATACCCGGAGGAACGACATGACGCAGCCTTCACTCGGCACCGATACCGTGGTCCAGGTCGGTATCGTTGTCCATGATATCGAAGGCAAAGCACGAGCATGGTCCGACATCCTGGGCCTTCCCATGCCGGAGATCATCATCACCGACACCCCCGAAAAGGCGCAGACCGAATACCGGGGCCAAGCGACGACCGCTCGCGCCAAGCTGGCCTTTTTCCGCATGGGACAGGTGGATATCGAGTTGATCGAACCGGTCGGTGACCCATGTACGTGGAAGGATCACCTCGATCAGCACGGCGAAAGCCTGCACC